>JAEUMM010000271.1 GCA_016792645.1 Alphaproteobacteria bacterium
GAACGCATACGAACGCGCGTCCAGCTTGTCGGCATTGCCGAGGATTTGGTCGACCTCCGGCATATCGGCGAACGTCTCAGGCTCCGTCTGCGCCGCGCAGCCGGTGACGATGACCCTGGCGCCGGGATTATCCTTGCGCGCGCGGCGAATGTTCTGCCGCGCCTGACGCACAGCCTCGGACGTCACCGCGCACGTATTGACGCTGATCGCGTTGTCGAGCCCCGCCTCGCGCGCCTTCGCCCGAATAACCTCGGACTCATACGCGTTCAGCCGGCAGCCCAGCGTGATGACTTCGACGCTCACGACGCGTCACCCGCGAAATAACGCTCGTCGAGCTCGCCGGTAAAATTCAATTCCGTCGGCCCGGTCATCAGGACGTGGTTGTCCTCGCGCCACTCGATGTCGAGCGGCCCGCCGTCCAGCACGATGCGCACCTTGCGGTCGGTCAGTTTCCGCCGCGCCGCCGCAACCGTCGCGGCACAAGCCGCCGACCCACACGCCTGCGTTTGCCCTGCGCCGCGTTCCCACACGCGCAATCGGATCTCGCTCTTCGACATCACCTGGGCGAGGCTGATATTCGCCCGCTCAGGAAACATCGGATGATATTCCAGCATCGGCCCGATCTTGCTGAGGTCATGCGCCTGCGCATTCTCGACGAAGAAGATGCAGTGCGGATTGCCCATGTTCACCGCCGACGGCCCGATCAGCACCGGCGCGTCCATCGGCCCGACCCGCACGTCGATCGTGCGCGTGTCCATCCGCTCGGCCAGCGGAATGTCCTGCCAATCGAGCTTCGGCTCGCCCATGTCGACCGTCACGCGTCCGTCCGCCTCGCGCGTGCAGGTCAACACGCCGCCCAGCGTCGATAGCGTCACCGACGACTTCTTCGTCTCGTTCAACAACAGGTCGGCGACGCAGCGCGTCCCGTTCCCGCACGCGCCCGTCTCGCTGCCGTCCGGATTCCAAATGCGCAGCGAAAAATCGCCCTTGCCCTTTGACGGTTCGATGACCAGCAGCTGATCGAAGCCGACGCCGCGATGACGATCGCCGATGCGCCGCGCCGCGTCAGCGCCCAACTTCAGCTTGCGCGCGCGTGCGTCGACAACGACGAAGTCGTTGCCCAGCCCGTTCATCTTGTAAAACGCCACGCTCATGGAGGGGGTATATAGGGTGGAGCGACCCGCCATGACCAGTCCATGCGAGGTCGCATCATTTTTCCGGATTGGCGAATGACTCAGGTGAGTTTCGCGCGATCCCGTGTTAGGGATGCTTTAGCGGGCAAGGGGCATGACTTTGGGACACGAGTCCGAGGTGCCTGATGCGTTGTGTGGCGGTCTGTGCTGCCGTTCTGTCCCTGCTGTTCACGATCTCGGCCCATGCCGACTCGGCCACCGACGATCCCTTCCTTTGGCTTGAAGATGTCGGCGGGCCGCGCGCCCTCGAATGGGTGCGCACCCAAAACGCTTTCACCGTCAAAACGCTGAAGTCGGACGACGACTACGCGCAGACCCAAGCCGACGCCGAAGCGATCCTCACCGCCAGCGACCGCATCCCGGCCGCAACCCTCGCCGGCGGCCAAGTCTATGATTTCTGGCAGGACCGCGCGCACGTTCGCGGCCTTTGGCGCCGCACGCCGCTCGCGTCCTATCAGTCGTCCGCCCCCGATTGGGAGACCCTTCTCGACCTCGACACGTTGAGCGCCGAGCAGAACGAAAACTGGGTCTGGAAAGGCGCGCAGTGCCTGCCGCCGGCCTATCGCCGATGCCTGGTCAAGCTCTCGCGCGGCGGCCGCGACGCCGTCGTGGTGCGCGAATTCGACGTGCCCTCGCGCAGCTTCGTGAGAGGCGGCTTCGACGTCGCCGAGGCTAAAACGGAAATCGCCTGGGTCGACACGAACACCGTCATGGTCGCGACCAACTGGGGCCCCGAGACCCTGACGCGCTCCGGCTACCCCCGCGTCGTCAAAGTCTGGCGGCGCGGCCAAAACGTCCGTGACGCGCAAACGCTCTACCAGGGCGACGCATCCGACGTCCTCGTCTCGCCCCGCACCGTCATCGACGGCGAAGGCAAGGTCGACCGTTTCATCGTCCGCGGCCTCGGCGCGTTCGGCGCGGGACTCTTCAACGTCGACCCAAGCTTCCGCGTCACCCGCATCAGCGTCCCCGCCTTCGCCGACTTCAAAGGCGTCTCGCGCCGCCAGCTCCTCTTCTATCTGAACCGCGATTGGCGCACCGCCGGCCGCGTCTTCCTGCAAGGCTCGCTCGTCTCGTTCTCCCTCGACGATTACGTGGCAAGCGGCGGCGCGATCCCGACGATCCGCTCGCTTTTCACCCCCGACATGAAGACGGCGATCACGTCCGTCGCCACCGGCAAGGACACGGTCTATGTGTCGCTGCTGGAGAACGTGAAGGGACGCCTGCACGAAATCTCGTTCGACGGCGCGCAATGGCTGTGGCGCCGCGTACCGATGCCTGACAACGGCACGATCGACATTGCGGCCGCCAACGACGGCGAGGGCGAAGTCCTTCTCAAATTCTCCAACTTCGTCACCCCGGAGCAGATCTATCTCATGCCTCGCGGCGGCGAACCGCGCGTCATCAGGCAATTGCCCTCCCGCTTCGACGCCTACGCGATCGAAGTGAAGCAATACGAGGCGACATCGGCCGATGGCACGCGCATTCCCTACTTCCTCGTGCGCAAGGAAGACTCGCTGAACAACGGCTCGACGCCGACGATCCTCTACGCCTATGGCGGTTTCCAAGTCTCGACGACGCCCTGGTATTGGTCGACGGCGGGCAAGCTCTGGCTGGAAAAAGGCGGCGCCTATGCCGTGGCCAATGTGCGCGGCGGCGGCGAATACGGACCGCGCTGGCACGACGCCGCCACAGGCGTGAACCGCCAAAAGAACATCGACGACCTGGCGGCGGTCGCGCGCGACATGATCAACCGCGGGTTTACGTCGTCGCGCCGGCTCGGCGTGATGGGAGCAAGCCAAGGCGGATTACTGGCGACCGCGACGTTCATCCAAAATCCGAGTCTCTTCAACGCCGTCGTCGCCCAAGTTCCGCTCACCGACATGCTGCGCTATCCGCGCCTGTCGGCCGGCGCCAGCTGGCTCGCCGAATACGGCGATCCCAACGATCCGATGCAGCGCGCCGCCATCCTGCGCTGGTCGCCCTATCACAACATCAAAGCCGGCGTGAAATATCCGCGCGCCTTCTTCTTGGCCTCAACCAGAGACGACCGCGTCCACCCCGCCCACGCCCGCAAGATGGCGGCAAAGCTACAAGCCAACGGCCACCCCTACCTCTATTTCGAAACAACAGAAGGCGGCCACGACGCCGCCCGCACATTGCGCCAACGCGCCGAACAACTCGCCCTGACCTTCACCTACTTCCGTCAGCAGTTGATGGACTGAACCAGGCGGTCAGATCGTAAGGCGCCGAGCACGACTGCTGGCGCTGGCCCTGGGGGCGCGGGCGTCCCGCCCGCTCTTTGTGAATCTCCGTACGCACCGGCGCTCGTGAACAGGCCCTAAGAGCGGGCGGGACGCCCGCGCCCCAGGGCTAGCGGTCCTCCGTCGAGCCGGCGCCCTTCGTTACGCCCCTTGGTGTCTTTGCGTCTTTTGCGGGAAACCTTGGAAATCTCCGCCGCATTGACTTGCCGAGGCGAAAACCATAGGTTCCGCGCCAATTTCCAGGATCGTCTAATGCCGATCCGCTCCGGACATGCTCCGGGGTCAACGTCCGCCAGCGCGTTGCGCCCGCGGGCGCGATAGGCATTTGGGCAATCGCCAACGCGCGAAGGCATGATGTTTGACGCTCTAACCAATCGCTTGTCGTCGGTGTTCGACGGCCTCACGGGGCGCGGCGCGCTGACCGAGGCCGACGTCGATGCCGCGCTGCGCGAGGTGCGTCTGGCGCTGATCGAGGCCGACGTCTCGCTCGGCGTCATCAAAGACTTTCTGGCGAAGGTCCGCGAGAAGGCGATCGGCGCCGACGTGTTGCGCTCGGTCACGCCGGGCCAGCAGATCGTCAAGATCGTCCACGACGTTCTCATCGAGACGCTCGGCGAAGAGGCACAAGGCCTTCAGCTTGAGGTCGTGCCCCCCGCCGTCATCATGATGGTCGGCCTGCAGGGTTCGGGCAAAACGACGTCGACCGCGAAGATCGCGCTGCGCCTGACGAACCGGGACAAGAAAAAAGTCATCATGGCCTCGCTCGATACGCGCAGGCCCGCGGCGCAGGAACAGCTGAAAATCCTGGGCGAACAAATCGGCGTTGCGACGCTGCCGATCATGGCCGGCCAAACGCCTGTCGACATCGCCCGCCGCGCCATGCAGGCCGCAAAACTCTCCGGCTACGACGTGGTGATGCTCGACACCGCGGGCCGTCTGCACATCGACGAAGCGCTGATGTCCGAGATCGCGCAAATCCGCGATCTGACCAGCCCGCACGAAACGCTGCTCGTCGCCGACAGCCTCTCGGGTCAAGACGCGATCAACGTCGCCAAGCAATTCCAAGACCGCATCGGCATCTCGGGCATCGTGCTGACCCGCATCGACGGCGACGGCCGCGGCGGTGCGGCGCTTTCGATGCGCGCGATCACCGGTGCGCCGATCAAGCTGCTCGGCACCGGCGAAAAGATCGACGCCCTCGAAGACTTCCACCCGCGCCGCATCGCCGGCCGGATTTTGGGGCAAGGCGACGTCGTCAGCCTCGTCGAAAAAGCGGCCGAGACGGTCGACCAAGAAAAAGCCGAAGCCCTCGCCAAGAAGATTCAGAAGGGTCAGTTCGACCTCGACGACCTCGGCGAACAGCTGCGCCAGATGCGCCGCATGGGCGGCATGCAGGGCATCATGGGCATGCTGCCCGGCATCGCCAAGGCGAAGGAGCAGATGGCGACGGCCGGCTTCGACGACGGCATGCTGAAGCGCCAAGAAGCGATCATCTCGTCGATGACGAAGCAGGAGCGTCGCAACCCGGATGTGCTGAACGGTTCGCGCCGCAAGCGCATCGCCAAGGGCGCCGGCACCGAAGTCTCCGAAGTGAACAAGCTTTTGAAGATGCACCGCCAGATGGCGGACGTGATGAAGAAGATGGGCAAGGGCAAAGGGTTGATGAGCGCGCTGTTCGGCGGCGCCGCACCCAAGATGCCGTCGGGCGCATCGCTGCCGGGTCTCGGCGGCGGCGGCCTGCAGTTGCCGCCGGGCATGAAATTACCGCCGGGGTTCGGCGGAAAGCGTTGAGTGGTTTTTTGGATTGTTTGGATTGAACGAAGGAAGATCGAAAGCATGTTGAAAATCAGAATGGCCCGCGGCGGCACGAAGAAGCGTCCGTTCTACAAGATCGTCATCGCCGACGCGCGTAGCCCGCGCGACGGCCGCTTCATCGAACGCATCGGCCACTACAACCCGCTGCTGCCGAAGGACAATGCCGACCGCGTGAAGCTCGACCTCGAGCGCGCGAAGCATTGGCTCTCGCACGGTGCGCAGCCGTCGGATCGCGTCGAACGCTTCCTCGCGGAAGTGGGCCTGGCCGAGAAAAAGACGAAGTTCAACGACCCGTCGAAATCCGCGCCCCGCAAGAAGGCGCAGGAACGTCTGGCCGCCGAGAAGAAGGAAGCGGAAGCCGCGGCCTAACGGCCAACGCTTTCTCTACGCGCGATGAGCGACAAGCAAATCCTTCTGGGCCGCATTTTGGGGCCTCACGGATTGAAGGGCGAGGTGAAGATCAAAAGCTTCACCGCGGACCCGCTTGCCGTGGCGTCGTACGGCGCCGTGCTGGCGTCCGACGGCCGCCGCTTCAAGCTCGAGCGCGCGCGCATGCAGGGCGACATCGTCATCGCCGCGATCAAGGGCGTGGCCGACCGCAACGTCGCCGAAACGCTGAAGGGCGTCGAACTCTTGATCACGCGCGACGACCTGCCGGAAACCGACGACGGCGAATACTACCAAGCCGATCTCGTCGGCCTCGCCGTCTTCGATGAAGCGGGCGACAAGGTCGGCGAAGTCGCGGGCTTCCAGCACTTCGGCGCGGGCGACCTCATCGAAATCGCGCGCGACGGCGGCGGCACAAGCTTCGTGCCCTTCGCCGAAAGCATGGTCCCGCACGTCGATCTCGAGGAAGGCCGCATCACGCTCTCCGAAACCGGCATGGCCGTGATCGCAGCCGACGACGACGCGGCCAAACGAAAGGCCGGGCGATGACCTGGGCCGCGACCGTTCTGACCGTTATGCCGGAAATGTTCCCCGGCCCGCTCGGCGTCTCGCTCTGCGGCAAGGCGCTCAGCGAAGACCGTTGGTCGCTTGAGATGGTCGACATCCGCAAGTTCTCGACCACGCGCTACGGTTCGGTCGACGACACGCCGGCCGGCGGCGGCCCCGGCATGGTGATGCGCGCGGACATTCTGGCGGCGGCGATCGACACGGTCCAACGCCATGAACGCCCGCTCATCGTGCTCTCGCCGCGTGGGCTCCCGCTCACCCAGGCGCGCGCCCGCGAACTAAGCGCCGGCCCCGGCGCCGTCTTCGTCTGCGGCCGCTTCGAAGGCATCGATCAGCGCGTGATCGAAGCCCGCGCGCTCGAAGAAATTTCCGTCGGCGACTACGTTTTGTCGGGCGGCGAACTCGCCGCGATGATCGTGATCGACGCCGTGGTGCGCTTGCTGCCCGGCGTCGTGGGCGCCGACGCTTCGCTTGACGAAGAAAGCTTTGAGCAAGGCCTGCTCGAATATCCGCACTACACGCGGCCGCAAGTCTGGGAAGGACGCGAGATCCCGGCGGTTCTCACCTCCGGCCATCATCAGCGCATCCGCGACTGGCGCCGCGAACAAAGCCTGGCACTCACGAAACAACGCCGCCCCGATTTGTACGACGCGCACATGCGTCGTGCGGGCGGCGCCTCATCGAAACATTAGATTGAAAGGACGAAACCCATGAACATCATCCAGCAACTCGAAGCCGAACAAGTCGCGGCGCTCACCAAGAAGAAGCAGAACGCGTTCGGCCCCGGCGACACCGTGAAGGTCAACGTCAAGGTCGTCGAAGAATCCTTCGACGAAAAGACGAAGCAGGTGAAGCGCCGCGAACGTATTCAGGCGTTCGAAGGCGTCGTCCTCGGCCGTCAGGGTCAGGGCGTGAACGAGAACTTCACGGTCCGCAAGATCTCCTACGGCGAAGGCGTGGAGCGTATTTTCCCGGTCTGCAGCCCGCTGGTCGACTCGGTCGAAGTCCTCCGCCGCGGCCGCGTCCGCCGCGCGAAGCTCTACTACCTCAAGGGCCTGACCGGTAAGAAAGCCCGCATCGTCGAACGCCAAGACCACAAGTCCGGCGCCGACGAAGCCGTCGAAAAGAGCGCGTGAATCAAACCATTCGCTTAGCCGATCAGGGTGAGGCGCCGCGCATCACGGCCCTCATCGAACGCGCCTACCGCGGTGAGGAGAGCAAGACCGGCTGGACGTCGGAAGCCGACCTCCTCACCGGCCCGCGCACCAGCGTCGACGAAATCGCCGCCATCATGCGCGACCCGTTCGCGCGCTTCCTGGTCGCCGACGCGGACGACGGCGGCCTCGCCGGCTGCGCTCTCATCCGCAACGAAAACGGCTCAGGCTATTTCGGCATGTTCGCCGTCCGCCCGGACATCCAAGGCGCCGGCATCGGCGACCAACTGATCAAAGCCGCCGAACAACACCTGCGCGATCTCTGGCAGCTAACGACCGTCTACATGACGGTCATCAACATCCGCCACGACCTGATCCCCTACTACGAACGCCGCGGCTACCGCCGCACCGGCGAGCGCAAACCCTTTCCCTTCGACATCGCCCCCGGCGCCACGCGCACCGACTTCCACCTCGCGGTCCTGCGCAAGACGCTCGGCTAAAGGTTTCACGCCAAGCCGCCAGGCAAGGCCGTCCGACTAATCCTGTAAAGAATGTGCCGCCGCAGCGGATGCCCGACCGCCAGCCGCGGATGATCGAAGTCCTCGGCCGGATCGCGTGTCATCCCGATCCGCTCCATCACCGACCAAGACGGCTTGTTGGCGGCGACCGTGAACGAGACAATTTGATCGAGATTCAAATCTTCGAACCCGAATCGAAGCGCCGCCCGCGCCCCCTCCGTCGCATAGCCCTTGCCCCAAAACGCCGGCGCCAATCGCCACCCGATCTCCACGCAAGGCGTGAAATGCGCGCGAAATGTCGGCCGCTGCAATCCGATGAAGCCGATGAACGCCGCCACACCGGGCGCCTCCACCGCCCAAATCCCGAAACCGTGCGCATCGAAATGCGCCCGGATCCGCTCAACCATCGCCCGCGACTCGTCGGCCGTCATCGTCGCCGGCATGAACCGCATGGCCGTTTGATCGGCGTTCAAAGCCGCAAACGGCGCCAAGTCCTCGTCCCGCCAACCCCGCAGGATCAGGCGCTCGGTCTTGAGGATGGGGCAGGGTGCGTCCATTTCACGGCCAAGATGCGCGTTTTCGCGGGCCCCGCAAGCCGCTATGTACAACCCCCATGAGCACCACCCTCTACGACAAGATCTGGGACGCCCACCTGGTCCACGAAGAACCGGGCGAGGCCAGCGTCCTCTACATCGA
>JAEUMM010000276.1 GCA_016792645.1 Alphaproteobacteria bacterium
TTCTTTCAGCCGCTCCTCTTGGCGCTTGCGGCGGGTGATGTCGCGCATGTGCGCGGTGAAGGTCAGCGCGCCACCGGTCGCGACCTTGGTGATCGCGACCTCCATCGGAAATTCCTCGCCGCTCTTGCGCAAGCCAACGACCTGGCCGCGCTCGTTCATTTGCCGCGACGCCTGCTTGCCGCCGCCGAAATGGGCGACATCGGTAGGGTGTCGCTCGCGATAACGCGCCGGCATCAGTATCGACAAGGGCCGCCCCAGCACTTCCTCGGCGCGATAGCCGAACATCTCTTCGGCCTTGAGATTGAAGAAGGTGATCGTCTGCGCACCGTCGGCCGAGACGATGCCGTCCTCGGCCACCTGGAGAATGCGCGAGGCGCGCAAATGCGCTTGCCTGAACGCCGCCAGCTCTTGCCGGCGTGCTGTGTTGTCGCGAACCGTCACGATGTAGCGTTGCATGCCGTCGAGGCGGCAAGCGGCGACGCGCACGTCGACGGGCATTTCCTTGCCTGCCTTCGTTTGGGCGATGAGATCGAGGAAGCGCGATTGCGTCTCCGCGGGTTCGTGCGCCCAACGTGCGAGCCACTTCATCGCGTCCGCGCGCCGTTCCGGACGCTGCGGCACAAGCATGGCGATGTTGCGGCCGAGCACGTCGGTGCGCGCATAGCCCAACAACCTCTCAAGCGCCGCGTTCACATAGGCGATCGTGCCGTCGGTGGCGCTCACCACGATCGCCTCGGGCACCGCCTCGACCAGCGCCTCAAAGAAGCCCTGCTTGGTTTCGACCCGCGCCGGCGCCATGCTTGCCCTTTCATCGCTCGCGGAAGCAGTGCGGCCGTCGCCTGGGCGCGGCCTGCACTGCCCCGGCTCAGAGACCGCTATTGCGCAGCGCTCCCGAGGCTTGGTGCGCCACCTTCCATCTGATGAAGGATGCGCATATCCGTCGAAACGTCGATGCCGGCATCGTCGTATTTCTTGCGCGCACGCGGCGTGATCAGCCCGACGCGATGCAAGGCCGGGATCATCAGGTCCTTAAGCGAGTGAATCTGCCCGGGCGGCAGTTCGGTCAGAATGCCTATGCCGGCGGCCTCATCCAGACCTTTGAAGAAATCGTCGGGATCGATTTCCGAGTTCTTCAACACCTCCATGAAGCCGGGGTCTGCGCGGCTGGCCAAGGTCTGTCCGCCACCCACCTGCGTCCCTTGAACGATCAGGTAGACGGCGTTGAACGCGAAGTCCGCGAGATCCTCGCGCGCCGCCTCGTCGAGCTTTTTGATCACCGGCCCCAAGTAGGCATGTCCAAAAGACACATGCCGCGACTCATCGCGCATGACGTTGAACGTGATCGCTTTCAGTAGCGGGCAGTTCGTCACTTGGTACATGTTGTTGAAGGCGCCGAGCGCCAGGCCTTCGACGATCATGTTCATGCCGATCATGACTTTTTCGTAGCGATCGGATTTCAAGGTCGCGTCGATCAACGCCTTCAGCCACGGCGTCATCGGATAGACCATGGCGATCTTGTCGCAATAGCGAGCGTAGACTTCGACGTGGCGCGCTTCGTCCATGGTCTGGGTCGCCGCATAGAGCTTCGCCGTCGTGTCCGGTACCGAATGGGTCACGCAGGCGGCCGTCATCAGCGCGCCCTGTTCGCCGTGCAAGAACTGCGACAGCAACTGAGCCGTCGAGTGCGCGGTGAACGTCTCACGTTGAGATTTCGACAGCTTCGAGAAGAACGGCATCTTGTGATAGACGGACGAGCGATCGGCGATCAGTGGGTTTGAAGGATCGACGTGCGTGTCCCAGGGCATCGCTTCCGCCGCGTCCCATTGGCTTTGCTTCGCACGCTTGTAGAGATCTTCGACCTTGCCCTTGCCGAGCAGGTAGTCGAAGGACCACGCGATCTCCATGGGATTGCGATAGAAATCGTCGGGCGTCATGGTCACTTCCCATTTGCCCTTCGTCACGACTTTGGGAGCAGGCTGCGCGCTCATGGCTTCATCCTCCGGCTGGGTTGCTGGAAGAATGACGCAAGCGTCACGGGTTCGTTTTGATTCAAGTCAACGCGCGCGTGATTGAAAGTGAGAGCCGTTCTTAGTATTGGCGTGCCGGCGTACGCACGACCAGGCCGTCGAGCGCAGGCGTCACGCGGATCTGACACGCCAGGCGGCTGTTCTCTTTCACGTCGAACGCGAAGTCGAGCATGTCGCGTTCGAGTTCGTTCATCGGCGTGAGCTTCTCGAACCAACCCTCACCGACGTAGACGTGGCACGTCGCACAGGCGCACGCGCCCCCGCAATCGCCGTCGATGCCGGGTATCGTATAGCGAACGGCGCCTTCCATGACGGAAAGCCCGTCAGGCACATCGACCGCGTGCTCGGTTCCGTCATGTTCGATGTAGGTGACTTTGGCCATCGGCGATGATTGTCGCCTGCACCCCGCCGCCAACACATTGACTTGGGTCAACCGCGTTCGGCGGCAAGAATGGTGGCCGTCAGTTGGTGCCGTTGATCGGAATCAAAGACGATCGCGCCGCGTTCTGGAAGACTTCCACGAATTCGCGGAGGTCATCACATGCGCATTCTCTCGAATCGAGACATGATCGCGTGGACGCTGTTGGCCGCCATCGTTGTTGCCGTCGCGGCGTATTTCGCGCATCAACAGGCCACAAGCTCCACATCGTCGGACGATGTCTATCGGATCATCGTGACGCCTGATCGGCCATAGACCGTCAGGCCCGTCGACAGCGGTCGCGGCGATAAGGCCGGGCGAAGCTGATGCTCGCCCGGCACACTTGTACGTCGCGCGTACTCGCCATCAATACCGATAGCCGACGCCGAGGCCCACGATCCACGGATCGATGTCGACGTCCGCCGTCACGCCCAGCGGCGCAATGGTGACGTCGGTCGAGAGAAAGACCTTCTTCACGTCGACGTTGATCATCCAACCGTCGCCGATGGGAAAGTCGACACCCGCCTGCAGCGCGAAACCGAACGAATTCTCGTAGTCGATGCTGAGGCCGGTCGGTTCGTCGACGTTGTAGAAGATCGTGTAGTTGACGCCGGCGCCGACATAGGGACGAAAGCTCGGGCTGTCGGGCGCGATATGGTACTGCATCGTCAACGTCGGCGGCAGCAGCCACACGCTGCCGAGGTCCAACCCCGTCGGCGTGTGCGAAACGTCGTGCGGCGTTGTGGCGAGAATGAGCTCCGCCGCCCAGTGTTTGGCGAAGAAGTAGGTGAAGTCGAGTTCCGGCACGAGCGTGTCGTCGATTTCGGTGTCGCCACCGATCGGAACGACCGTCGCGCTTTCGTCGGGCAGCACGCCGATGGCGCGGGCACGCACCATCCACGGGCCGTCATTTTCGGCGACGGCCACGGCAGGAAGTAAGAGAGCGGCCGCAAACGAGCCGCAGAGAAGCGAAGCGAGTCTCATGGCGATGTGATCCTTGTGCAGATCAGTTTCGCGGCCGGACCACCCCGCGAGGACTGAACGCACAACCGCTACGCCCGCGAGGTTAAGCGATCGCTAACCAAGCGATGCGCGCCTGCAACAGCCGCGCGCCTGTTGCCGAAGCCCCTGCCTCAAACGGCAATCGCGTGTCGCGCCGTCTGCGGTTGGAGATAGGCGTCGAACGCGGCGCATACGAGTCTTACCGCGACGCGCATCTCTTGCGGAACGCGAACGCGCCATCCCTCGACTTGAACGATCCCTTGGGCCTGCAGGGGCGCCAACGAACGGATTTCCGGCAAGAAATCCGACGGATGACGCCCATAGGTCGCCGCGAGCGCGGCGATGTCGACCGCCAGGTCGCACATCAACCGTTCGATGATGGCCCGACGGATACGGTCGTCGTCGGTCAGCGCACGCCCGCGCGCAACGGCAAGCCCGCCGGCGCGGATCATCCCCGCGTAATCGGGCGCCGCGCTGGCGTTCTGCGCATATCCCTGCGGCAGAGACGAGATCGCAGACGCGCCGAACCCGATCAGCGCGTCGGCCTCGTCCGTCGTGTAGCCCTGAAAGTTGCGCCGCAACCGGCCGGCGCGTTGAGCCTGCGCCAACGCATCGCCGGCGACCGCAAAATGGTCGAGGCCGATCGGTTGATAGCCGCATCCGACAAGCTGTCGATGCGCGTGTTCGTATTGGCGCAGACGCTCCTCAGGTCCGGGGAGGGCCGTCGCATCGATCAACTGTTGATGCCGCTTCATCTCGGGAACGTGGGCATAGCCGAACAACGCGATACGTTGCGGCGCCAGGGCAACCGCCGCGTCGACGGTGCGCGCCACGTCGTCCACCGATTGCCGCGGCAGGCCGTAGATCAGATCGATGTTGAGCGCCTCGATCCCCGAACCGCGCAACCGCCGCACGACATCGGCGGTCAGCGAGACGGGTTGCCACCGGTTGATGGCGTGTTGAACGTGCGGGTTGACGTCCTGCACGCCGACACTGGCGCGATTGACGCCGGCCCGGACGAGCGCATCGATCGTAGCGGGCGACAGGCCGCGCGGATCGATCTCGACGGCGATCTCCGCATCGTGGGCGACGTCGAACCGCGACCGCACGAGACCATCGACCCGCGACCAATCGTCCGGCCGCAACATCGTCGGCGATCCGCCGCCGAAGTGAATATGCGTGACCCGGCGGCGCGCGCCCAGCGCCTGCGCCACCTGCTCCACCTCGCGCAACATAACGTCCAGGTAGGCGGCGACGGGACTGTACGTGTTGACGACGCGCGTGTGGCATCCGCAGTACCAGCACAAGGTCTCGCAGAACGGGACATGGAAATAGAGCGACAGCGGTTCGTCCGTCGGCAGGGCCTGCAACCAGCGGCGAAAGACAACGCCCGTCACCGCCGCGTTGAAGTGCGGCGCGGTGGGGTAACTCGTGTAACGCGGCACGCGCGCCGCCAGGAGATCTGAAATCTGCATGGGAAATCGATGCCAGGTCGCGTCCGTCTCCGCCTTGATTTGGCGCAAGCGAACGCTCAACTCCGCCAGCGCAGAATCGAAGGTTGCACCGGGTTGACGAAGTCCGCGCCGGTTTGGTGCACAGCCCACGCCTTCTTGAGTTTGTGATACCAGATCGCCGGCACGTCGGCGTCGGGCAGCAGCATCTGGCGCGGATCGAAGCGCGTCCATTCTTGTTGCAGCTCGACGATGCGGCGGTCTTGCGCCATGAAGATGCGCGCAAACACGCGCATCGCAGGCTTTGCGAGCCACAGCCACGGCATCGTCCAGTACATCGTCTGCGTGACTTCCGTGGTGGTGTCGTCGATCGGCGTACAGGTGGTGAGCCCGACGACCGAATGGCGCCCGGCGCGAATATGTTCCGTGCGGATGGACGGCAGCTCGAACTTGATTTCCGTCGACAGGTCCGCGCCCAGCACCTTGTAGGCCGTGGAATTTGCCGACGGTTTATGTGCCGTCATCGTGAAGCCGC
>JAEUMM010000312.1 GCA_016792645.1 Alphaproteobacteria bacterium
ACCCACCTCGATCAGGTGCGCGAAGTCGCCAGCGAAATGGGTGCCGGCTTCATCGGCCTCGGCTACAACCCCACCGCCCGCCTCGCCGACGTGCCCGTGATGCCCAAGGGCCGATACGGCATCATGCGCAACTATATGCCCAAGGTCGGCGGCCTGGGGCAGGAGATGATGTTCCGCACCTGCACCATCCAGGTGAACCTCGACTTCTCCTCCGAAGCCGACATGATCAAGAAGTTCCGCGTCGGCCTCGCGCTCCAACCGATCGCAACAGCAATTTTCGCGTCGTCGCCGTTCCGCGAAGGTCGCCCCAACGGCTTCGTTTCCTACCGCGCGCATGTGTGGACCGACGTCGACAACGCCCGCTCCGGGATGCTGCCGTGGGTCTTCGACGACGGCATGAGCTTTGAGCGCTACGTCGACTACGCGCTCGACGTACCGATGTACTTCGTCTACCGCGACGGCAAGTACCACGACGTCGCCGGCAAATCCTTCCGCGACTTCATGCAGCGCAAACTGCCGGGCCTCGAGAAACACGAACCCACGCTCGCCGACTGGGCCGATCACCTCACGACGATCTTCCCCGAAGTGCGCCTGAAGAAATTTTTGGAAATGCGCGGCGCCGACGGCGGCCACTGGCGCCGCATCTGCGCGCTCCCCGCCCTCTGGGTCGGCATCTACTACGACCAATCCTCGCTGGACGGCGCATGGGATCTGGTCAAGGACTGGACCGCCGAAGAACGCAGCGCATTGCGCGAAGCGGTGCCAAAACTCGGCCTCAAAACCCCGTTCCGCAACACCAACGTCCAAGCCATCGCCAAGCGCATGCTTGAACTTTCGCGAGCCGGCCTACGCGCCCGCGCCGAGAAAGACTCGATAGGCGGCAACGAAGAAGGCTTCATCGAACCCCTCTTCCAAATCGTCGAAAGCGGCAAAACCCGCGCAGAAGAACTGCTGGAGCGCTACGAGACTGCCTGGGGCCGCGACGTCACGAAAATCTACGGCGAGTGCTCATACTGAGCCGCCGACATCGACGTTAACGCTAACCATACAACGCCGCCGCGAGTGACTTCGCGCGCGTTCCGATGAAAGCTGTCCGCCTGCGATCCGGCGTAAGGGGAGGGGGCGTGGCCTTGCCCTTGCACGGCGCCAGTGCTGGACATGACCGAACCCAACTACCAAGACGCTGAGATGATCGAGCAGCAGCCGCCGCGCTTGGCGCTGCCGCCGCCGGCCTATCGCATGCCCGATCCAGGCCCGATCGCGACCGGCATCGTCGACGCCATTCTGCTCTGGATCGAAAAGCGCCCGCTCGCTGCAGCCGCCGTCATCTTCGCAGCTCTCACCGCACTGCATCTCCTAATCCTGAATCTCACCGGCATCGCGAACGGCCTCTACATCGGCGACACCTTCATCTTCGCCGCCGGCTCGACGCCCATCGAAATCGTCCTTCTGGCGTTCGTCGCCTATAACGTCGTCCTTCCGACGCTGTTCGCCCACGCCTGCATCAAAGCCTACGACGACCTGCGCCCAACCATCGCCCTAGACGAACGCCAATTCGGCCAAACGCGCGCGAGCCTTCTCGATCCCTTCTACATGGTCCGTCTTATTGCCGGATTGCTCTGGGCCGTCCTGCTGACGCCCGTCTTCGGCAGCCTCTTGCGTAACGCCATCCCTGGCGACGGCGTGACGGCGGCCCTGCTTACGATCTGGATGTACATCCGCATCGCGCTGACCTTCGGCCTTCTCGGCGCCAGCATCGGCTTCATCGTGATGCTGCATCACCGCTTCCGCGTCACCACCTCCGCCTACTTAAAGGTCGACCTATTCGACACGCAGGCGCTCCAGCCAGTCGCGAAATACGCCCGCCGCGTCGCGCTCTATCTCATCATCTTGCTGGCCCTCGCAGGCCCGGCCGTTGCACAGCCCGAAGCCGTGACGGCAAGCGCCATCCTGCTCGGCTTGGGCATCGTGCTGACCATCGTCGCCGTCGCCGGCGCGATGTGGGGCGTCCGCCGCGCCGTCCGCGCCGCGAAGAAAACGGCGCTCGCGGAACTGCAAACCTATTCGCGCGAACTCTGGCGCCGCGCCTACGTGAACAACCACGTCGCCGAAGCCGTCGCGATCCCGGCCTTGGGCGCGATGATCACCGTACGCAACGAAATCGCACGCATCTCCGATTGGCCGGGCGGCTGGGCCGTGCTCGCGCGCGTCGCGACGCTCACGCTTATCCCGCTCGTCTCGTGGTTCGGCGGTCAGCTCGCGGCCGAGGTCATGGCCACGTTCGCGTCCTGACCGCCGGCAACGATTATTTCAACAAGCCTTCCGCCCTCAGCGCTTCCTGCACGTGCGGCCGCGCCGCGACGCGCGCCTGAAACGCCATCACGTTCGGATAAGCGGATAGATCGATCTTCAAGAAATTCGCCCAGTTCGTCACGGTGAACAAATACCCGTCGGCCACCGTAAACTGATCGCCCATGAGGTACTGCTTGCCCGCCAGCGCTTTGTCGAGCTGCGCATAGCGCGTCAGCAGGCGCGCGATCACTGTCTTCTTGTATTCATCCGGCGTCGTCGGCGCGAACAACGGCGAGTAGCCTTTGTGCACCTCCGTCGAAATGAAGTTGAGCCACGACTGCAAGCGGTAACGCGCCGGCGTGCCGTTCGGCGGCGCCAAATGCGCCTGCGGATTCTGATCCGCGATGTACTGACGGATCGCGGGTCCTTCGGTCAGCGCATGCCCGTCGTTCAATCCCAGCGCCGGCACATATCCCAGCGGGCTGACTTCAAGATAATCGCCGTCGCTCGACGTCTTCTTCGACTGCATATTCACTTTGTCGAGTTCGAACTTAAGACCCGCCTCGCGCAACGCGATGTGCGGCGACAACGAGCACGCGCCCGGCGCGTAATAGAGCTTCAACATGCGAATCCTCCCAATGTCCGATTTGATGATCGTCTAACTAATCCAAACGGCCTCTCTTGGCGAGACGATATGTGCATTCACGTGACCGTGCGTGAAATCACGCGGCCGTCAGCAGCAATGCCACGCCCGCCACGACCAAGGCCATGCCGCCAAGCTCGCGCCGGGTCGCGGCTTGCGCGAAAAGCCGATGCGACACGGCTTGCGCGAACAGAACTTCGACGAGGCCCAGCGTCCGCACGTTCGCCGCGGACGTCAGCGAGAAGCCGAGGAACCAGAACTGCGAAGCGAACGCGCCCATGAACCCCGCAAACAGGGACTGCCGCCACAAGGCGAGGCTCTTCATCAACGCGGCGCGCATGAAGAGCGACATCCACAGCCCCAGGATCAAACTCTGTATTCCCAACGACCAGACAAGCGTCGTCGTCGCGCGCGCGAAATAGGCGCCGTCGTCCAGCGCCAGTATCCCGCCGCGAAACCCGACCGCCGCGATCGCATAGAACCCGCCCGACGCAATCCCGAACAGGGCAGGGCGCAACGCCGCCGCGTTCCATTTCTCGCCCGGCTTCACCGCGATCAGGAACACGCCGGCCGTCGCAATCACGATGGCTGCCGCGCGCCACCACGTCAGCTCCTCGCCCAAAATGACAAGTCCGAACACCGCGACCTGCACGGCTTCCGTCTTGCCGAACGCGGTCGCCACCGAAAACGACCGCTCGCGCATCGCGGCCAGCAACAATGCCGTGCCGATGATCTGCGCGACGGCGCCCGCGCCCGTGAACATCAGAAACCGCTCGTTGGCTGAAGGCACGGCCGACCCGCTCGCCACCGTCACGATCGCCAAAAAGGCGAGCGCAAACGGAAACCCATAGAGAAACCGAACCTGCGTCGCCCCGATCGTTCCCAAGGTAGAGGTCAAACGGCTCTGCATCGCATTGCGCGCGGTCTGCGCCGCCGCCGCAATCAGGGTCGCGAAAATCCACAACAAGGGGAAGGTCTTTAGTTCGAGGGATATCTAACGATCGCAACCGCAACAAAGCTCGATTTCTGGCAGCAGCCGCATCAAATGTGATCGAAGCAGTCTGCACCGCCCGACCCGGCCCGTGCTAGACCACGCCACCAAAAACAAACGGAGAGAACCATGACGGCCAACCTATACGCGGCAAGCGTCCCCGCCTTCCAGCAAATGCTCAAGAACCTATCGTCGATCCTGACCAAGACCGCGGCGCACGCCGAGGCTAAGAAGATCGATCCGTCGGTGTTCGTCAACGCGCGCCTCGCGCCCGACATGCACCCGCTCGCGCGCCAGATTCAAATGGTGAGCGACACCGCGAAGGGCGCCGCCGCCCGCTTGGCCGGCGTCGATGTCCCCTCGATGCCCGACACCGAGGCGACGCTCGCCGAACTGCAGCAACGCATCGCCAAGACGGTGGACTTTCTGAGCAGCCTAAAGCCTGAGCAATTCGAAGGCAGCGCCGACCGCAGCGTCGAACTCAACGTCGGCGGCGGCCAGAAGATGACCTTCAAGGGCGCCACTTACCTCACGCACTTCGCGCTCCCCAACTTCTACTTCCACGTCACGACCGCCTACGACATCGTGCGCCACAACGGCGTCGAAATCGGCAAGCGCGATTATCTGGGTTCGGTCTAACCGACGAACGCAAGCCTCTCCCCTTGCGGGAGAGGATCATCTTTCGCGGAACGCGAAAAATGGGTGAGGGGTCCGCTGAGTCTCCACAGGCACCAACGTCGCCTGCAGTGGCTCAGCGGACCCCTCACCCGCAAAGGGAGAGGAGGCACGCCTATGCCGTCTTCTCGCAATGCGCTTCCAGACGGTACCCGTCCGGATCGACCACGAACGCCGCGTAGTAGTTCGCGCTATAATCCGCGCGCACGCCGGGCTTCCCGTTGTCTTTGCCGCCGCTCTTGATCGCCGCCGCATAGAACGCGTCAACCGCCTTGCGCGAGTCCGCGACGAAACAGAAGTGCAATCCCGATTTCGGATCCGCCTTCACCGGATGCTCCGTCTGCCCCAGCCAAAGCTGAATGGCCTTCCGCCCATACCCGGCGGAATCCTCGCCCGGCGCCAAACACTCATACCCAAGCGGCTTCAGCGCCGCGTCATAGAACCGGCGCGCCACCTTGATGTCGCGCACGCCGATCGAAACGTGATCCAGCATGACTTTCTCCTCGCTCCTGCTGGCCGGCGACCGCCGCCGGCCTATATAACCGTCATGAGGGTTATACGAATAACGCACGCTTAACCTCTTGTCAACCGGCAAGGTGGTTAGTAGGAGGGGCAATGACCGGAGCCCAGAAAACCGCCACGGAAGCGCTGATCTCGACGGCGCGCGCCGACCTATGCCTGGACTTCGCCAACAGCCGCTACTGGCGCGGCACCGATCAGCCGACGGAAACGCTGGAGACCTTCAACGACGTCTTCACCTGGCTCGCCGCCGCGAACGCCCTCGACTCAAGAACGGTCGAAGCCCTGAAACAAAACTGGCAGCCGTCGGATGCGGATCACGCCGAAACAATCCAGCTGCGCGAAGCGCTCTACAGAATTTTCACCGCCGTCGCCGCCCACGCGGAGCCAGCATCCGCGGACATCGAAATCTTCAACCGCAAACTCACCGCCGCCCCCGCACGCACACAACTTGTGAAGCAAGAGGGCGCCTACCTCTGGCGCGCCAACCTCAAACCCCAACTCCCCGACTTGCTGGCGCCGATCCTCTGGACCGCAGGCGACATGCTGGCCGAACCCCGCCGCGACCGCGTCCGCCTCTGCGCCAACGAAAAATGCGTCTGGCTCTTCCTCGACGACAGCAAAAGCGGCACCCGCCGCTGGTGCGATATGAAAGCCTGCGGCAACCGCGCGAAGGCCCACCGGCATTACGAAAAGAAGAAGAAGGCGAAGTAGTCTGGGAGCGCCCGCTGTTACTCCACGAGCGTCAGCCCGTCCATCTCGGGAAACGCCGCCTGCGCGGCCCAGCCGCCGCCACCTTCCGACACCGCGAACACGACATCGTTGTCGCCGCGTCGCAGGTGAAGCTGCAACGCGTCATACAAGCCGACGGTCCCCAGAAACCGATAGTCGCGGCTAGCCTGCGAGTCGTCGCCGGTGAAGAGCAGCGCGCCGTTCAGATACACGCGCACCCGATCGCTGAAGCCGAACCGCATCGCGACCGAACGCGTGCGATCGGCACGTACGACGACACGCGCAAGCACGGTGGGCGCCTTCTCCGTCCAGGGTGCAACGCGCGCCAGATTTGCGATGCCGTTGCTCTCGATCGCAAGCCGCGTCCAGGAAACGTCCTGCAGCCTGTTCGCACCCGCCGCGGCCAACGCGTCCGCCTCTGCAAATGGCGCACTCACGGACCACGTCCGAACATGCCCAGGTATCAGTTCCGCTAGCGGCTCCGCGGGCGCAGCGTCCTGCGCGCCCGGCGTGATGTCGATGTTCGCGAAGTAGGCGCCGCCCAAACTGCCCTTGAGCATCACAAACCCCGCCTTCCGCTCCCGCTTCAGATCATGCACGACGAGCGTCGGCGTGTCGGAATTGACGAACACGCGCGCCGAGTCCTCGCCGATCTCAAGCCGAACCCGCATCCACACGCCCACCGGAAACATCGTCTGCGCGTTGTACGGCTTGTAGATCTGCCACGCCGTCATGCCGTTGATGACGGGCGTGTACTGCATCGAGTCCGGATTACCGTTCTGATGCGGCCGCAAATAGAAATGCTCGTAGTTCCCGCCATCTTGTCCGCGAAAGATGACGCTCGGAAAACTCTGCTTGGTGTTCGGCACCGCCATGTCGAACGCGATCACCCCCGTATCGAAATTCGCATCCGCCAACATCGCGTTCGTGCCGACAAGATAAAGCGCCCGCTTCCCCTGATGCTCGACAACCTGCGGCGGCGCCCCCTCGAACTGCCACCGCGGCGAATCCGGTGCGATAGGCGCCGCAATTGCTTGCGAACAACACAACACGCTCAGCGCAAATATGAAGCGACGCATAGATCCCTCACTCGCGCATCCCGGCGCGCCAACACGACCTAGCACTCGCTGCCGATGCGAGCGCCCCTCGATGCGCAGGTTCTCACCATGATGTGATGGCGCGTCGCGATCTGGCCGGACGCTCAGGTGCAATCCCAGTGATAGGTGACGCGGCTGAAATCCAGGGCGAGCAGATCTGCGCGCGCGATCATGAAATTGGCCTGCCCGACATCGCCCCACATCAGCAGGTCGTGTGGGTAGGACCACAACTGCAGCAACACCCGATCGCGGTCGGCATAGCGCGCATCACGGCGAAAATCGTCTTGCGTGAAGTCGGGATAACCCCCGACGTGATGCTTCTCCCGCAATGTGTCGCGCTGTTCGACGAAGTCCCAAATCCGATCCGACGTTGCGCTTTTCATCAGGGCAGGCTGGTCGCGATCCAACGTCCAGCTCGAGATCGTGGGCCAATGCCGCGACGCCGAACCCGCCAAGCGGCGACCCGTACGCCGCAACTCGTCAGACATCGGCGAACAATCGATCACGCCCGGCGGTTGCTGGTGCAACGCGCCCGGGCCCGTCAACAGTGGGCGCCAGATGACCCTGAAGTCGCCGGCCTCCGGCTTCTCGAAATTCGCACCGAACAAATCGTCCTGGCCGATGAAAAACTGCAGCACGCCGCGCGTAGGAAAATCCGGCACGCGCGGCAGTTCGGAAAAATCGAGCTGCGCCAGAAAGGAGAGCGGCCGTCCATCCGTGCCGACAGGCCAGGCCTCACCTTCCGGAAGCCAAACCGAGCCGCCGAGGCGAGATCCGTCGCGTGCCGCCGGGACAATCTCGCCGACGTCAAGCTGCAACGCCGGTAGATCTTGCGTCTCGTACCAAGCGCAAAACGCAGCAAACTCCGCGTCCGTGATCGGCGGCGTCGGAGGATTGGCCGCGGCCCAAGCGGCGTTCGCGCGTCGCGCCGCCTCGACATGCCGGTGATTTCGCCACGCGCGAAACGCCCAGCCGGCGAGAAGCACTAGCACTGCACCGGCAACAACCACTGCGACGGCGAGCACAGAGTCAGACAAAGTGGCGCTCGTGTTGCAGGCTCACATCGGCCAGCACGTCAAACCTCCAACCGGAACGCATCGCCGTCGCGCACGATCCGCCCGGCCGTAGCACCGGCGAAATGCGTGCCGATGATCAGCGTCGGCGTCCCGGCCAACCGGGCGAACACCTCGCGCCGCGTCGCCGTCGACGCCGTCTGGTCGTAGTCGACGGTGGCGGCCCACGCCGGCCGCGCCATCTGACACGGATGATGCACGAAGTCCCCGGTGATCAGCGCCTCTTCGCCCTTCGACGAAATGCGCACGCTCACATGCCCGGGCGTGTGGCCCAGCGTCGGCACGAAACTGACCTCCGGCGAAATCCGATGATCGGTCTCGACGAGATCGACGAGCCCCGCCTCGAACACCGGCCGTACGGAGTCGGAAAACACGCTGATAAGCTCCTCATTCTCGCGCTGATCGCGCCAATATTCGAACTCCGTCGCGCCCATCAGGTAACGCGCATTCGGAAACGTCGGCACCCACTTGCCATCGACCAGCATCGTGTTCCACCCGACGTGATCGACATGCAGATGCGTACACATCACGGTATCGATGGACTCCCGCGCAAACCCCGCGGCTGCAAGATCGCGCAAGAACGGCCCGGAGAGATTGTTCCACCCCGGCACGCCGCGCCCCTGCTTGTCGTTGCCCAGACACGTGTCGACGATCATCCGCCGCCCCGGGGCCTCGATGACGAGCGCATGAATGCTCATCTTCAAGCGCCCCTCGTCGTCCATGAAATGCGGCGCCAGCCACGGAATCTGCAACGCCGCCTCGCGCGTCGCCTGAGGCAGAATAAACCGCGTGCCGCCCGTCGCCTCCAGT
>JAEUMM010000340.1 GCA_016792645.1 Alphaproteobacteria bacterium
CGCCGGGCGTCGAAAGCCTGGAGACGAAGCTTTTCGCGTGGGAGGAGATTCCCTGGAACGCGCTCGCTTTTCCAAGCGTACACTGGGCGTTGAAACACCACCGCGAAGTCGATGGCCGCAGCGACTTCGTCCCGTTCGACAACCCGCTTTAGCTGACGGGCCTGAGCGAAGGCTTCCCCGCCGCCTTGGCGCACGCAGACACGGCCGCATCGCTCGCGCCGCCCGGCACCGCCTCGGCATGCGTGACAGCGCCGGAATAAACGTAGACCAGCAACGTACAGCCGCCGGTGCCGCTGTATTGCCACAGCTCCGCGCCGGTCTCTGTGCGCTTCAACGTGGGTTCGCCCCACGCCGATCGCAAACCATCCGCCGACATGCCGGCCAAGCCGCTGGTCGAAATCGCCCCGCCCGTCGACGGCGTCACCAAGGGCGCCGCCGGTGCTGGCGCTTCGACTGGCGCGGGCGGCGCCGCCGGACTGGACCCGACGACGTCGTTCAACGTCTGGCATCCGCTCAACGCAATGGCGGCAATCGCTGCGGCACAGGCAGGGGTGAAACGCATCAGCGGTTCCTCGAAAGCTTGTTGTACTCGTGCGTCATCATCGCCGCGCCGAACAGCGGCACGAAGAAATTCACTACAGGGATCATCGCCGGCAACGATATCAACACGCCGCCCAGAAACAAACGCACGCGATGACGGCGCCGCAACGCGCGCGCCTCGCGCGACGGCATATGGCGCAACGCCGCAAGTTCAAAGAACGTGCGCCCGGTGAGATAACCGTTTACGAAGATCACGACCACCGCGCCAAGTCCGAAGGACGCGAGCTGCAGTGGAATGGAAAGCAGATTGAGCAACGCGCTGATCGCAGTGAACGTCAATCCCGCGCCCAGCAGACCCCAAAATGTCGCGCCGTCCGGCTGCGGTTCGGGATAGTGCTTCTCTTCGACGGCGTCTGCGACGCGATCGATGAAGATACTGGCGAACAGCTGCGCGATCGGCGCGCCCATAAAAACGAAAACGACCGTCAGCAGCAGGCTCGACACGATTTGGGCGGCTTCACGCACCCAACTCAATCCGAACGTCGGCGTGTACGTGATCGACCACTGCAGCACGACCATCAACACGACGAACAAGGCGAACGTCAAACCGACACCCATCCACAGCACGCTGCGGAATTTCCGGTCGAACATCTGGCCCAGGGCGGCTGCGGCACTTGAGAGCATGCGAAAGCCCGAATCTGTCGATTGTGAACCGGCGGCCCCTGCCTATACTGCGCCGCGACCGGCGAGGCAAAAGGGTAAGCGATAATGACGAATGCGACGTTCGACGTTCTGGGCGTGGGTCACGCGATCGTCGACATTCTGGCCACCACAACCGACGCGTTCCTGAACGAGCACGGTATCGCCAAAAACTCGATGACCTTGGTCGACGGCTATCGCGCCGAGATGCTGGGCAGGTCGATGAAGAACCCGGTCGAGGCCTCGGGCGGATCGGGCGCCAACACCATGGTCGGCGTCGCAAGCTTCGGCGGTACGGCCGCCTTCATCGGCAAGGTCAACGACGACCGCCTGGGCCAAGTCTTCATGGATGACATCCGCCACGCGGGCGTCAGCTTCGATTGCGCCCCTGCGCACGGCAAGGTCGCGACCGCGTCCAGCCACATCCTGATCACGCCCGACGGTCACCGCAGCATGAACACGTTCCTAGGCTGCGCCAGCGCGCTTGAAGACGCCGACGCCAATCCCACGCGCGTCGCGTCGGCGAAAATTCTCTACGTCGAAGGCTATCTCTGGGACACCGACAGCGCGAAATCCGTCATCCGCGCCGCCATCGCGCGCGCCAAAGCCGCCAAACGCAAAGTCGCGCTGACGCTCTCCGATCCGTTCTGCGTTGGCCGCTGGCGCGACGAATTCAAAGCACTGCTCGCGAGCGACGTCGATATTCTGTTCGCCAACGAAGCCGAAGCGAAAGCTCTGTACGAAACCGAACAGTTCGACGACGCGTTCCAGGCGGTACGCAAGTGGGGCAAAACCGCCGCTATCACGCGTTCGGAAAGCGGCTCGGTCGTCGTCGAAGGCGGCCGCGTCCACATCATCGAGGCTGAGCCCGTCGAACGCGTCGTCGACACGACCGGCGCCGGCGACCAATACGCGGCAGGCTTCCTATTCGGTTACGCGCGTGAGTTGCCGCTCGCCGTATGCGGACGTCTGGGCAGCATCGCCGCCGCCGAAGTCATCTCGCACGTCGGCCCGCGTCCGCAGGTCTCGTTGAAGTCGTTGGCGGCAAAAGCCGGATTGATCTAGCGGGCGATATTCTTGCGCGCCGCTTTATCGTCAAGCCCCGAACGGCCCTCGCGCGCGGTCAGTTCGGCATAGACGTCGGCGGGATCGACGTCGCTCGCCACCCAAAGAACGCACAGGTGATAGAGCAGGTCCGCCGACTCTGCGACGCGCTCGCGCTTGTCGCCGGTCAGCGCCGCAATGGCGACCTCCACCCCTTCCTCACCAACTTTCTTGGCGCACTTCGACACGCCCTCCTTCAGCAGCTTGGCCGTATAGGAACGCGCCGGGTCGGCTGACTTCCGGGCCAACACTTGGTCGTAGAGCCGGTCGATGGGGTGCTCAGTCATACGCAACACCTGTACTGGGCCGAGAATCGGCCGAAACCCAGGGTATAGCCCACAACCTGCTGTGGCAAAGCGCGGTCGCGGCAGGCCGCCAGCTATGTTATAATATAACATTCGCCAGAGCCTCCGGATGCGCAAACTCAACCTTCTCACCATCGGCGCCGTAGAGCGCACGGCCTTGGTGGCCTGCGCCCTGGCGGTCCTCTGGCTGGGCATTGCCTGGGCCCTGACATGAGCCAAACCCCGGCCATCGGCCTCACGGACTTGATCGTGACCTACCGGCGCGTGCCGGCGGTCCATCACGTAACGGGCGTCTTCGCCCCTGGCTCCCTGACCGCCATCGCGGGCCCCAACGGCGCGGGCAAAAGCACGCTCCTCAAAGCCATCATGGGTCTCCTACCGATCAGCGACGGCCGCATCGACCGCGGCGGCATGCCCGCAAAGTCGTTCGCGTATCTGCCACAAGTGCCGGAGATCGACCGCACCTTCCCGATCTCAGTGCTCCAGACGGTGCTGATGGGCGCCTGGCCCCGCGCCGGCGCCTTCCGCGCGGTATCGAAGGTCGACCGAGAATGCGCCCGCGCCTGCATCGCCAATGTCGGTCTCGCCGGTTACGAGCACGCACCCATCGCCGCGCTCTCGGCCGGCCAATGGCACCGCGCGCTTTTCGCCCGCCTCATCCTGCAAGACGCGCGCGTCATCCTGCTCGACGAACCCTTCGCCGCGCTCGACGAACGCACGACCGCCGACCTGATGAAGCTCGTCCACGGCTGGCACGGCGAAGGCCGCACAGTGATCGCCGTCCTGCACGACGTCGCCTTCATCCGCCGCCATTTTGCGCAGACACTGCTCATCGCCCGCGAACTCGTCGCCTGGGGACCGACGTCGGAAGCACTCTCCGACGAAAACATCGAACGCGCCCGCGCCATGACCGACCGCTGGGCCCGCGAGCAGAACGGCACGCACGAGCACCACCATCACGATCACGCGGGCCACGCGCACGCATGAGTGACGTCTATCAATTCCTGCTCGGCCCCTTCGTTGACTACGCCTTCATGCGCCGCGCCCTCGTCGCGTGCCTCGCGCTGGCGATTGGTGCAGGCCCCATCGGCGTCTTCCTCGTCCTGCGCCGCATGAGCCTGATGGGCGACGCGATCAGCCATGCCGTCCTTCCCGGCGTCGCCGTCGGCTACATGATCTCGGGCCTCTCGCTCTGGGCGATGAGCCTCGGCGGCGTCATCGCCGGCCTCATCGTGGCGCTGCTCTCGGGCCTCACTTCGCGCGCCACCGGCATGAAAGAAGACGCCAGCCTCGCCGGCTTCTACCTGACCAGCCTCGCGCTCGGCGTGCTCCTGGTCTCGCTGCGCGGCTCGTCGATCGACCTCCTGCACATCCTGTTCGGCTCGATCCTCGCGGTCGATGACCAAGGCCTCCTCTTCGTCGTCGGCGTCGCAACCTTCAGCACCCTGA
>JAEUMM010000344.1 GCA_016792645.1 Alphaproteobacteria bacterium
CCCGGTGCAAGTCACCGTGCGCCGCGGCACGGTCCACACGATCGAACAGCGTCCGCAACATTGGACGCTGACGCTGGGCGACGAGAAGAAGATCGACGCCGACGCGGTGGTGATTGCCACCGGCAACGCGCCGCCGCGCCCTTACTTCGCGACGGGCGATGACGTGCGCCATCTGATCCTGAACGACCCCTGGGACACCGACGCAAAAGCCGCCATCCCACGCGACGCCAACATCGCGCTGGTAGGCTCAGGCCTCACCGCCGTCGACGTGGCCGTCGAGCTGTTGGACAAGGGCCACCGCGGCCAAATCCGCATGATCTCGCGTCACGGCCTCCTGCCGCGCAAACACGCGCAAGCTTTCGTCAGCGCCGCGTGGCTCTTCCCGCCATATCCGAAGTCCGTCGCCGAGCTTATGCGCCGCACGCGTGGCGAAGCGCGCAGCATTCCGGGACACGATGCCTGGCGCACCGCCATCGATGCGCTCCGTCCCAATCTGCCGGCGATCTGGGGCGCGCTCACGCCCGACAACAAGGCGCGCTTCTTGCGCCACGTGCGTCCGTACTGGGAAGTGCACCGCCACCGCATGGCGCCGGAAGTCGCCGCACGCGTCGAGGCCGCCATCGCCGCGGAGCGCATCGTGATTCAACATGGCCGCTTGCAGGCCATCGAAAGCGCAGTGCCGGGCGGGCTCAGCTTGCGCGTGAAAACGCATGGCCGCGCGACGGCGGTCCCGGCCGACGTCGCGATCAATTGCACCGGCCCGGAATGTGATCCGACGACGTCGCGCAATCCGTTGATCGTCGATCTGTTGCACAAGGGCCTCGCGCGGCCCGACCCGTTGCATCTGGGCGTCGATACGGACGAGAGCGATCGTCTCATCGCCGTCGACGGCCGCGCCAATCACAACCTCTACGCCGTCGGCCCGGTCGCCCGTGGTCGCCTATGGGAGGTCACGGCGATCCCGGAAATCCGGGTTCAGGCCGCAAACCTCGCGCGCAAAATCTCGCCGCGCGCGAGCGAGCAAGTCAACGCTTATACCATTTAATCTCTATTGACTCGATAGAGATTACGGATATGCTCGCCTCCGTCATAGGGGCAGGGCCTAAGTGGGAGCGCGAGGCTGATGAACAAGACGATCTATTTCGCGACCGCGTCGTTGATCGCGCTGAGTGTATTCTCAGCCCCGGTGATGGCCGGACAGAAGGAAGATCTGAAAGCGCAAATCGATGCGCTGAAGAAACAGATCGCCGATCAGCAGGCGCAACTTGAGGCGCTCTCCGCCCAGGTCCAAGACGTCAAAGTCTCCGCCGGCAACCAATTCGCTGAATCGCAGCGCCAAGTCGCCGAATCCCCGAAGCTGACGGTCAAGGACGCGCGCCCGACATTCGCCTCCGCCGACGGCAAGACCACGATTTCGCTGCGCGGTCGTCTCTCGCTCGACTACGCAAACTACTTCCAAGACGATGCCGGCCCGCTCGCCACAGACTTCCGTCGCGGCTCGTTCGGCGATGCGACCGAAGCCTCGCGCGCCCGCGACCTCAACGACGGCACCAACTTCCGCCGTGCCCAATTCGGCATCGAAGGCAAGATCGACAACGATTGGCAATACAGCCTGATCTACGAATTCGGCGGCTCGGGCCAAGAAGACGGCGGCCGCATCCAAGATCTTTATCTGCAGTACAACGGCTTCGATTGGGTGCGCCTGCGCGCTGGCGCGTTCGGTCCGTCGGTCGGCTACGACGACTCGATTTCAAACGCGGATTCGCTCTTCCTCGAACGTGCATCGCCGGCGGAGCTGCAGCGCCAGATCGCCGGCGGTGAAGGCCGCACCGGCGTCGCCGCCTATTCGAACGGCGAACAATGGTTCGGCTCGGTCGCCGTCACAGGCGCCCCGATCGCGACCCAAAGCTTCGACGAACAGTTGGCCCTCGTGGGCCGCGTCGCTTGGCTCCCCGTCAAGAGCAACGACTTCAATCTGCATGTCGGCGCCAACGCCACGTATCTGTTGCGCGCGCCGGATCAGGGCCCCGACGTTGCGCAGCGCTACACACTGCGCCTGCGCGACAGGCCTGAAATCCGCGTCGACGGCACGCGCCTCATCGATACCGGGAACATCAACACCGACACGTTGTTTGCCCCGGGGTTGGAAGCGGCCGCGAACTTCCAGAACTTCTACGTTCAGGGTGAATATTTCTTGTACCAGTTCGAGCGCGAACTGCCGGGCGGCCTGCCGGACCCGGATTTCAGCGGCTGGTACGTCCAGGCGGCGTGGGCCCTCACGGGCGAAACACGGAACTGGAACCCGGCCAACGGCGTTTTCTCCGGGCTCAAGCCTGCCAAACCTTTGAGCTTCGACGGCGACGGCTGGGGCGCGCTGGAATTGGCCCTCCGCTACAGCTTCTCCGATTTGAACTACCGCGAAGATTTGTTGCCCGCCGCGGGCGGCATTCGCGGCGGCGAACAGGAGGCCTGGACCCTCGGCCTCAACTGGTACGTGAACAACAATATCCGCTTCCTGCTTGACTATCAGATCATCGATGTCGACCGCCTGAGTTCGGGTGCGGCCAACGCTTACGGCGCCGGCGTCTTCGTCCCGCCGGCGGGCGCCCAGATCGGTCAAGACCTCGAAATCGTTTCGTTGCGTACCCAATTCACATTCTGACGCCAGCCATTACCCGAAGGAGTTTCTGGAATGACGAAGACGTCCCGCCTCACCGGCTACGCGCTGATCGCGGCATCTTTCCTGCTGCTCTTCAGCCAAGTGGTCTTTGCAAAGGACTACACGCTGCTCAACGTGTCGTACGACCCGACGCGTGAGCTCTACGTGCAGATCAACGCGGCGTTCGCGGCCGACCTCAAAGCCAAAACCGGGGACACGGTCACGATCAACCAAAGCCACGGCGGCTCGGGCAAGCAGGCACGCTCGGTCATCGACGGTCTCGACGCCGACGTGGTCACGCTTGCGCTCGCCTACGACATCGACGAAATCGCCGAACGCGCAAAGCTCTTCCCGCTCGATTGGCAAAAGCGCCTGCCGCACAACTCGACGCCCTACACGTCGACCATCGTGTTCCTGGTGAAGAAGGGCAACCCGTGGAAGCTGAAAGACTGGGGCGACCTCGTGAAGCCCGGTATCCAAGTGATCACGCCGAATCCGAAAACGTCGGGCGGCGCGCGCTGGAATTACCTCGCGGCCTGGGCCTACGCGAAGAACCTGCCGGGCGGCAGCGACGACACCGCGAAGGCTTTCGTCGGCAAGCTCTACAAGAACGTCCCCGTTCTCGACACCGGCGCACGCGGTTCGACGACGACGTTCGTTCAACGCGGCATCGGCGACGTTTTGCTCGCCTGGGAAAACGAAGCTCTGTTGGCGCTCAAGGAATTGGGTCCGGACAAGTTCGAGATCGTCTACCCGCCGTCCAGCATTCTGGCCGAGCCGCCGGTCGCGCTGGTTGACAAAAACGCCGACAAAAAGGGCAATCGCGCCGTGGCCGAGGCGTATCTTAAGTTCCTCTACACCCCTGGCGCGCAAGACATCATTGCGAAGAACTACTACCGTCCGGGCGACCCGACCGCGGCCGCAAAATATCGCAGCCAGTTTAAGGAGATTAAGCTGTACACGATCGACAAAGACTTCGGCGGCTGGAAGAAGGCGCAGGCGCTGCACTTCACCGACGGCGGCGTGTTCGACCAGATCTATACGCCGGGCAAATAATTGACGGCCGTAGCTACCTCTTGGCGCTTCAAAAAGCCGAGCGTTCTCCCCGGGTTCGGGCTGACGCTCGGCTTCGCCTTGTTCTATCTCAGCGTGATCGTTCTGATCCCGTTGGCCGCGCTGTTGCTGCGGCCGTGGGAGTTGGGCGTCGATGGCGTCATAGCTGCGGTCACCGCGCCGCGGGTCGTCGCCGCGTTGCAGCTCAGTTTCGGCGCAGCCCTGATCGCAAGCCTGATCAACGCGGTCTTCGGCCTGATCGTGGCCTGGATGCTCGTCAGGTATGACTTCCCCGGCAAACGGATCATCGACGCCCTCGTCGATCTTCCGTTCGCGCTGCCGACAGCAGTCGCCGGCATCGCGCTCACCACGCTCTACGCGCCCAACGGATGGATCGGACAATATCTCGAACCGCTGGGCATCAAGGTCGCCTACACGCCGCTCGGCGTCGTCTTCGCGCTGACCTTCATCGGCTTGCCGTTCGTCGTGCGCTCGGTCCAACCGGTACTCGCGGACCTCGAGAAAGAATTCGAAGAAGCCGCCGCAAGCCTCGGCGCCACGCGCGCGCAAACATTCCGCCGCGTGATCTTCCCGGCCGTGCTGCCGTCGTGGCTCACGGGCGTCGCGCTCGCTTTCGCCCGCGCCGTCGGCGAATACGGCTCGGTGATCTTCATCGCCGGCAACCTGCCGATGGTCTCTGAAATCGCGCCACTGCTGATCATCATCAAGCTCGAACAATACGACTACGCAGGCGCCGCCGCCGTCGGCTCGGCGATGCTCGCGATCTCGTTCCTGCTGCTGCTCGCCATCAACATGCTGCAAGCCTGGGC
>JAEUMM010000352.1 GCA_016792645.1 Alphaproteobacteria bacterium
CATGCCCCAATAGGTTGTCGGAGGTGCCGTCCATCCGGTATGAGTGCGGCCCCGCTTGATTCCGCGACACTTTAAGCCCCGCCCATGGCCGCGTTTCGACTGCCGCAGCCGCACCCCGATGCTGTGCGCTTCGTTCCGTTCTATGTCGGGATCAACCTGATCGGCGGCGTGCATCTGCCGTTCTTTCCGGCGTGGCTGGCGAGCGTCGGGTTCGATCCGGAAGCGACAGGGTTGCTGATGGCCGTGATGGGTGCGGTGCGCGTACTCACGGGGCCTGCTCTCGGCTTTGTGGCAGATGCCTTTCACGCGCGGCGGCTTGCCATCATCGCTCTGATGGGAATGGCCGCGTTGTCTTACGCCGGCTATGCGGCGTTGCCTGGGGCGGTGTTCGTCATCTTGTTTTCGATTACGTCGAGCGCGGCGTTCTCGGCAATCGGGCCGTTGATCGAAGGCGTGACGCTGAAGACCGCGATGCTGCACCAGTTCGACTATGGGCGGGTGCGGCTGTTCGGGTCGATCGCGTTCATCGCCATGAACTTCTCAAGCGGCGTGTTCTTGGCGCAGGAGGGAGTCGGTTTCTTTCTGCCGATCCTGATTGCCGCCGGGACGTTCGCGTTCGCCATGTCGTTCGTGCTGCCGCCCGAGCCCGTCGTTCAGCGCGCGGAGGATCACGTCAACGGGATGTGGGGCGAGGCACGGAAGTTGGCACGGCATCCGGCGTTCATCGTCTTCGTGGCGACGGCCGGTGTCGCTCAGTCGTGTCATGCCTTCTACTATGGGTTCGGGACGTTGAACTGGAAGGCGCTGGGCTACAGCGCTGACCTTATCGGGTTCTTGTGGGCGCTTGGCGTCATCGCGGAGATCGTCTTGTTCTCGTTCTCGAACCGGGTTGTCGCGCGGATCGGGCCGGTGAATCTGATGATGATCGGTGCGGCGACGGGCTTGTTGCGCTGGACGATCACCGCTTTCTCGCCACCGCTGTGGGCGTTGATCCCGGTGCAGTGTCTGCATGCGGGAACGTTCGGCGCGGCGCATCTGGGCGCCATGCATTTCATCGCCCGGGCCGTGCCGCATAGCCTGATGGCGACGGCGCAGAGCATCTATGCGGCGATCACCATCGGCGTGTTCATGGCGGCGGGACAGTTCGCGTCGGGGCACCTGTTCGCCGACTATGGCGCGTTTGGTTACCTGCTGATGACCGCGACCAGCGCGGTTGCGCTGGGGTTGTCGCTACTGCTGGGCCGCCTTTGGAACGGGGCGGTGCTGGACCTCAAGAGTTGACGTTGTGCGAGACTGTCTTAGGTTGGCGGCATAAGAACGAAGAGGAACGTCCCTTGCCCCGCTTGCGCCAGGTCAGCCGCGACGACGCGCATCCTTTTGCGAAGACGATCTACAAGGCGCTGTTCGGCGATCGCGATCCGGTGAAGGAACCAGGCACCGAAACGGGCACGCCGGGGAACTGGTGGACGGTGTTTGCGGTCGTGCCGGATGCGTTCGATCATGCTGTCGCCGGCTTCCAGTTCTATCGCTCGCCGAACCGGAAGCTGTCGCCGAAGTTGCGCGAGCTTGGACAGACGCGCGCCGGATGGGCGCGGGGCAGCCAGTTCGTCTACTCGCAACACTGCAAGGCTTCGCGCGGCGTCGGTTTGAGCGAGGCGCAGATCGCGGCGATTCCGGCGTGGCAGACGGCGACGTGCTTCAGCGAGATTGAGCGGGCGGTGTTGGCCTACACGGACGATCTGGTGCTCGGTGGCGGGCGGGTGCCGGATGGGACGTTTGCGGTGTTGAAGAAGCATTTGTCGGACGAAGAGATTCTGGAGCTGACCTACACGACGGCGCTCTATGATTTTCACGCGACGATTTCGAAGGCCTTGCGGCTTGAGTATGACGACGTCGACGACCGGATCGTCGAGGTCGGCTCGCCTAAGGGCGGCGACGTCATGCGCATGGTGGACCGTTAAGAACAGCATTGGAGGACGAACATGGCCTATCATCACTTGGCGCTTGCGACGCGCGATATGAAGGCGATCGACCACTTCTACCGCGAGGTGATGGGGTTCGATCTGAAGAAGGTGGAGATCGGGCCGACGCCGATCGGCGGGTGGGCCAAGCACTTTTTCTATGAGATCGAGCCTGATCGCTTCATCGCGTTTTGGGAATTGCACGGCGAGCCGTATGAGAAGCCGTTCGAGACGGGTTTGTCGAAGGCTGCCGGTTTGCCGGAGTGGGTCAATCACATCTCGTTCTATTCGCCGACGATGGAGCATTTGCGCAGCAAGCGCGACATGTGGCTCGCGGGCGGGCACGACGTGATGGAGATCGACCACAATTGGTGTACGTCGATCTACACGCGCGATCCGAACGGGACGCTGGTCGAGTATTGCGTGACGACGGGTCAGTTCACGCAGGCCGACAAGGATCTGGCGCTGAAAGCGGTGACGTCGAACGACCTACCGCACTCGGCGCCGCCGAAGTCGATGCAGATGCACAAGGCGAAGGATTATCGCCGCGCCGCCGAATAGTTTCGCCACCTGGAGACATCACATGAAAGTCGTTGAGATCCCGCAATACGGGATCGACAATTTGCGCGTCGTCGAACGCGATACGCCGCAGCCTGGACCTGGTCAGGTGCTGGTTAATATGAAGGCCGCGTCGCTGAACTATCGCGATTTGGTCAC
>JAEUMM010000400.1 GCA_016792645.1 Alphaproteobacteria bacterium
CGCTCGTCGTGATGGCGCTCGTTCTCTACTTCGGCTACTTCGCGATTTATGGGAACCACGGCCTGGTCAACTGGATCCGGCTGAACCATGAGATCGAGCTGAAGCAAGCCGACCTTGACCGTGTACAGGCCGAACGACTCGCGCTCGAACACCGCGTGCGCATGCTGCGTCCCGAAAGCGTGGACCCCGACCTGCTGGAAGAACAGGCACGCGCGCGCCTCGGTTTGAGCGAGCCGGATGAGGTCGTGATCCTGAAAGACAAGCGCTAGGCGCTGCTGCACTGCAACAGGCGCCCCCCGCGCGACTTGCGCCCCCGTCAGGCGGACGGTACACGAACAGCCGACAGTCCTCATTTTATTGCGCGAACACGAAACTCATGGCCAAGGCCGAAGCGGCAAGCCGCGCCTCGTCGCCCGCAAAGGGCAAACCCAATAAGGACGAGCTGCTCCGCTACTACCGGGACATGCTCCTCATTCGCCGGTTCGAAGAGAAGGCCGGCCAGCTCTACGGCATGGGTCTGATCGGCGGGTTCTGCCACCTCTACATCGGCCAGGAAGCCGTCGTCGTCGGCATGCAGGCCGCGATCGGTGAGGGCGACCAGGTCATCACCGCCTACCGCGACCACGGCCACATGCTGGCCTGCGGCATGGACCCAGCCGGCGTCATGGCCGAATTGACGGGCAGGGCAGGTGGTTATTCCCGCGGCAAAGGCGGCTCGATGCACATGTTCAGCCGCGAGAAAAACTTCTTCGGCGGCCACGGCATCGTCGGTGCGCAAGTTCCCCTCGGCACCGGTCTCGCGTTCTCGAACAAGTACCGCGGCAACGATCGCGTCTGCCTGACCTACTTCGGCGACGGCGCGGCGAACCAAGGCCAAGTGTACGAGAGCTTCAACATGGCCGAGCTCTGGAAGCTGCCGGTCATCTACATTATCGAGAACAATCAGTACGCGATGGGCACATCGGTACAGCGCGCCAGCGCCGAGACGCACCTCTACAAGCGCGGCTCATCGTTCAACATCCCGGGCGAAGCCGTCGACGGCATGGACATTCAGGCCGTAAAAGCCGCCGGCGACAAAGCGGTGAAGTGGTGCCGTGACGGCAACGGCCCGATCATCCTCGAGATGAAGACGTACCGCTATCGCGGCCATTCGATGTCCGACCCCGCGAAGTACCGCACCCGCGAGGAAGTCGACCACGTCCGCGAAACGTCCGACCCCATCGAGCACGTACGCAAACTGATGCTCGACGCGAAGTTCGTGACTGAGGAAGAGCTGAAGGAAATCGACAAAGAAATCCGCGCCGTGGTCAACCACGCGGCTGAATTCGCGCAAACATCGCCGGAGCCCGAACCGTCGGAGCTCTGGACCGACATCGTCCATTGAAATGCGGGATGGGGGCCGGAGGAAGACCATGAGACTGTCGATCATCGCTCTCGCCTGCATCGCAAGCGCGGGCATCGCCAATGCCGCGCCGCCGGAAGCCGTGCCGCCGACCAAGCCGGGCATTCCACCGGTCATCGTCGTGAAGGCATCGAACCTGGTGCCGATTGCCTCGCGCATGACGAAGGGCACCATCTCGGTGCGCAACACCGGCACGATCGCGGCGGGACCGTTCAAAGTCACCGTCGAGTGCAAGAACCTGGGCAAAGGCAGTTGCGTCGATCCGCCGGAAGATGCCGTCGCGCCGTATGAAGACGCTGCCTTCCCGAACAAGCTGACCGTGACCGTGCCGGGCCTCGCACCGGGCAATGTGTTCAACCACAAGATCAGCTTCTGGGACGGCCTCATCTGGCCCTCCGGCAATTACGAATTCACCGTGGTCGCGGACGCCGGCGGCGCGGTGGCCGAAACAAACGAAGGCGATAACAGCGGCGGCACCGTCATGGGTGTCCCGTAACCTCAGGAGGACGCAGTGCCTATTTCCGTGGTGATGCCCATTGAGTTGCTGATGCTCGCACTGAGCGTCGGGTTGTTGTTCGTGCTCATTCTCATCCAGGCGTCCGCTGGAACATCCGCGCAGGGCCTGATGAACATGGCCAACAGCCGCGACAATCTGGGACCGATGTCTGTCTGGCAGGCGCGCACCAAGCGCTGCGTCGACAATCACCGCGAAGGCCTGATCCTGTTCGCGCCGCTTGTACTGATCGCGGCGCAGCTTGACGTGCACACCTGGATGACGGTCTGGGGCGCGCAGCTCTTCTTCTACTCGCGCGTCGCCCACGCCGTCGTCTATCTCGCCGGTCTGCCGATGATCCGCCCGCTGTTCTGGGCCGTCGGCATCGCGGGCACCGTGATGATCTTCCTCGCGCTCTTCGGAATCGGCGCCTAAGCGGACTGAATCGATGCCCACCGAAATCTTGATGCCGGCACTTTCGCCCACGATGGAAGAGGGCAAGCTTGCCAAATGGCACGTGAAGGAAGGCGACAAGATTTCGTCGGGCGACGTCATCGCCGAAATCGAAACCGACAAGGCGACGATGGAAGTTGAAGCCGTCGACGAAGGCATCGTTTCGAAATTGCTGGTGGAGGAGGGCACCGAAGGCGTGAAGGTCAACGCCCCCATCGCGCTCCTCCAAGGCGACGACGAACCGAAAGCGAAAGCCGCGAACGGCAACGCTGCGCCCGCACCCAAACCGTCGGCGCAACCCGCGCCGGCGGCCGCTCCCGCAAAAGCATCGCAGGCGCAGCCGGCCGTCGCTCAACCGCCGGCCGCCGCGCTCGCCGATCCCCACATCGCGACCGACACGCCGATGCACACGATCACCGTGCGCGAAGCGTTGCGCGAAGCGATGGCCGAAGAAATGCGCCGCGACCCGAACGTCTTCCTAATGGGCGAAGAGGTCGGCCAATACCAAGGCGCATACAAAATCAGCCAAGGCCTGCTCGACGAATTCGGCCCCAAGCGCGTCATCGACACGCCGATCACCGAACACGGCTTCGCCGGCCTCGGCGTCGGCGCGGCCTTCGGCGGCTTGCGCCCGATCGTCGAATTCATGACCTGGAACTTCGCGATGCAGGCGATCGACCAGATCATCAACTCCGCCGGCAAAACGCTCTACATGTCCGGCGGCCAGATGGGCTGCCCGATCGTCTTCCGCGGACCCAACGGTGCCGCCGCCCGCGTCGCCGCGCAGCACAGCCAAAACTACGCCGCATGGTACGCGCACGTGCCAGGCCTCAAAGTCGTCGCGCCGTATTTCGCCGCCGACGCCAAGGGTCTGCTCAAAGCCGCGATCCGCGATCCGAACCCGGTGATCTTCCTCGAAAACGAAATCGCCTACGGCCGCTCGTTCGACGTGCCGAAGGGCGGCGATTTCGTGCTGCCCATCGGCAAGGCCCGCGTCGTGCGCGAAGGCAGTGACGTCACGCTGGTCTCCTACTCGATCACGATGGCGCTCATCATCCAGGCCGCCGACGCGCTCGCCAAGGAAGGCATCTCGGCCGAGATCATCGACCTGCGCTCGCTGCGCCCGCTCGACACCGAAACGGTCATCGCCTCCGTGAAAAAGACAAACCGCATCGTCATCGTCGAAGAAGGCTGGCCCATCTGCGGCATCGCCTCCGAAGTCGGCACGCAAGTGACGGAGCAAGCGTTCGACTACCTCGACGCCCCGCCCGCGCGCGTCACCGGCAAAGACGTACCGATGCCCTACGCCGCGAACCTCGAAAAACTCGCGCTGCCGACGGTCGACGAAGTGATCGCCGCGGCCAAAGCCGTGCTGTACCGGAGCTGACGCGTGTCCACCCCCATCCTCATGCCCGCGCTCTCGCCCACGATGGAAGAGGGCACGCTCGCCAAGTGGCATATCAAAGTCGGCGATAAGGTGAAATCGGGCGACGTCATCGCCGAAATCGAAACCGACAAAGCGACGATGGAAGTCGAAGCCGTCGACGAAGGCGTCGTCGCCGAACTCCTGATCGCCGAAGGGACAGAGGGCGTCAAGGTCAACGCCGTCATCGCCCAACTCAGCGAAGAAGGCGAAAAATACACGCCCGCCGCGAAGGCGTCCGCTGCCGCGCCTGCACCGAAACCTGCAGCGCCAAAAGCAGAAGCAAAACCGGGAGCCGCCGCGCAGGCGCCAGCGCCTGTCGCCGCTGCGTCGAGCGTCGCGCCCGCAACCGTCGCAGCACCACGCGAACCGGCGCCTGCAGGTCAACGCGTGTTTGCCTCGCCGCTCGCTCGCCGCATCGCGTCGCAAGGCAACGTGCAGCTCACGCTGATCCAGGGCTCCGGCCCGCATGGCCGCATCGTCAAATCCGACGTCGACGCCGCATTGAAGGGCGGCGTCGCCAAGGCCCCTGCCGCCACACCCGCGCAACGCCCCGCAGCTGCGCCCGCGACCGCACCGGCAGCGCCCTCGTCAATGCCGGACGCGCGCCTCTTCTACCCGAAGGACAGCTACGAAGAAGTCCCGCACGACTCGATGCGCAAGACGATCGCGAAGCGCCTCACGACGTCGAAGCGCGACATCCCGCACTACTACCTGAAGATCGACTGCACGATCGACACACTGCTCGACGTGCGCAAACAGATGAACGACAAAGCGCCAACCGAAGGCGCGGGCATCTACAAACTCTCGGTCAACGATTTCATTATCAAGGCGGCGGCCCTGGCGCTCATCCGTGTACCGGGCGTCAACGCCAGCTGGACCGAAACCGCGCTCCTCAAACACAAGAGCGCCGACGTCGGCATCGCAGTGGCGCTTGAGTTCGGTCTCATCACGCCGATCATCTTCAAGGCCGAAACAAAAAGCCTCGCCGCCATCTCCCGCGAAGCCAAAGACCTAGCTGCCCGCGCCAAAGCCAAGAAATTGAAGCCGAACGAATTCGAAGGCGGCACCTTCTCGATCTCGAACCTCGGCATGTTCGGCATCCGCGATTTCACCGCGGTCATCAACCCGCCGCAATCCGCGATCCTGGCGGTGGGCGCCGGCGAACCACGCGCCGTCGTCAAGAAGGGCGCCATCGCCATCGCCAACGTGATGACGGTCCAAATGTCCTGCGACCACCGCGTCATCGACGGCGCCCTCGGCGCGACATGGCTCGAAGCCTTCAAAGGCTACATCGAAGACCCGGTAACGATGCTGGTGTAGCGTTGATGGACATGGCTTGGACCAGGTACGTCTACGCTCCGCTCGCCGCCGGAATGCTCTTTATCATGTACAACCTCTGCCATGCTGTCGTGGATGCGATCGCCACCGGCGTCGTGCAACCCAGCCAGCGCCTGCCGGCGGTCAGAAAATCGCGACAACCCGTCGCTTACTGGTCGTATGTGATTGCGTTGTCCGTTCTTGTTATTCCGGCGTTGGCGCTCGGAACCGCCGCCATGATCGGCCTGATGCTGGATCAGCTATCCCAGCGCTAATGCAAGACGTCGACTGCGGAGCGGCGCAATCCGCTCCGCACAACGAACGCAAATCTTACGGCTTGCAATAAACGCAGATCTTGTTCCCGGTCGGATCGCGCAAATACGCGCCGTAGAACGTCTTCGAATCCGCAGGCCGCGGGCCAGGCGCACCCTCGTCCTTGCCGCCGTGGTTCATACCGGCCTTATACGCGCCGTCGACTTCCG
>JAEUMM010000412.1 GCA_016792645.1 Alphaproteobacteria bacterium
CGCCGCCGAGGCTTTGCGCGGCGTCGGCGAGGACCAGCATGTTGTGCTTCTTCGCGATGCGGTTGATCGCGACGTAGTCGGCGGGCAGACCGAACAGGTCGACCGCGATGATCATGCGCGGCTTCAGCTTGCCTTCGCGCATCGTCGCTTCGATGCGCGCCTCGAGATCGGCGGGATCGATGTTGCAGGTGTGCGGATCGACGTCCACAAAGACCGGCGTCGCGCCGGCAACGAGCACGGCGTTCGCGGTCGCGTTGTAGGTGAAGCCCGGCATGTAGACGGCGTCGGTCGCCTTCAGCTCTTCGCCCATCAGTGCGATGACGAGGGCGTCGGTGCCGCTGGCGACGGCGAGGCCGTGCTTTGCGTCGACGTAGGTGGCGAGTGCTTGTTCCAGTTCTGTGACCTCGGGGCCGCCGATGAAGGCGCCGTGGTCCAGGACTTTTTGCCAGCGCTTTTCGATGTCGGCGCGCAGAATCTTCTTCGGCGTTTCGAGGTCGAAGAAACGGATCGGGCCCGCATCCGCCTGCGCGGTGCGGGTCTCAACTTTCGATGCTTCAGGCATATGCCGTTCTCTTTTGCGGAGCGGCCGCCTTGGCCGCGTCGAGGATCATCAGAGCGGTTTCGAGCGCGCGGCGCGCTTCGCGCGGCGCGATGACGGATTGGCGGCCTTCGCGGACGGCGCGCAGGAATTGCGCGACGCCATGGCCCAGCGGATCGGTCGACGGACACGGCAGGCCGTCCACCGCGCCTTCGCTGCCCAGCGCCTTGATCGCGCGCGGCGTGGTGTTGGTCATCTCGCGCGTCAGGAAGTCGATGTAGATCTCGCCGTCCGGATAGGTGATGCGCATGAAGCGTTTGCGGGCGTCGGCCATACGGCTGGCGAAGAGGTCGATCTGCATGCCGTCTTCGAGCGTGACCAGCGCGGACACTTCGTCCGAACGGGCGTGCATCATGCGTTCGCTCGCCTGAACGTCGGCGATCGGCGACGGGTCGAGCTGATGCGCGAGGTCGATGTCGTGGATCATCAGGTCGAGAACGACGCTGACATCCGTGTTGCGCGGGTTGAACGGCGCGGCGCGATGGCTTTCGATCTTCAGCGGCTTCACGTTGCCGTCGAACAGACCCAGGTGGCGCATCACGAAGCGTTCTTGATGGCCGGTGTGCAGGACGAGGTTGCGGCCTTCCGCGACGCGGATCAGCGCATCGGCTTCGCGCAGGTTCGCGGCCAGCGGTTTTTCGATGAAGACGTGCTTGCCCTGGTTCAGACAGCCGACGCCGATTTCGCCATGAAACCGGGCGGGCGCCGCGATCGTCACCACGTCGACGTGGGGCAGCATGGCACGCCAGTTCAGGAAGGCGGTGACGTTGAAATCGTTGGCGAGCGTTTGCGCGCGCGCATGCTGCGCATCGGCGATGCCCACGAGCTTCACGCCCGGCATGTTCGCGTATTTTTGCGCGTGGAGGCGGCCGAAAGATCCGGCGCCGATAACGCCCGCCCGCAGTTCGTTCTTGGGTTCGGTCAAAGCTCTCGTCTCGTGTCAGTCAGTGGCGTCGCAACTCGTGCGTGCGTTCGACGGATGATCCACGCTTTAACCTGTTGAAGCCACAGGGGTACTTGCCGCACGGGTTCAATAAATATTGCAGGGTTGTCACCGGACTGGCCGGCCCTGGCGATTGGGCCAGGACCCCCATATGGTTGATGCCATTCGCAAAACAAATCTCATGGAGACGCTCATGCGCAACCTGAAAGGCGGAGAAATCCGCCTCAAAAGCCGCCCGGTCGGCATGCCGACGGAAGACAATTTCGAGTACGCCGAAGGGCCGGTCGCCGAGCCGAAGGACGGCGAGGTGCTGGTCCGGAATGTGTGGATGTCGGTCGACCCTTATATGCGCGGCCGGATGGTGGACCGGGAGAGCTATGTGCCGCCGTTCCAGATCGGCCAGGCGCTGCAGGGTCACGCGGTCGGCCAGGTCATCGCGGCCGGCAAGGGTGCCGCCTTCGCAGAAGGCGACTACATCGGCCACATGCTGGGCTGGCGCGAGTACGCGGTCGTGGGGCCTGCAGCCATGCCGATGAAGGTCGATCCGAAGATCGCGCCGGTGCAGAGCTTTTTGGGTGCGCTCGGCATGCCGGGGATGACGGCTTATGCGGGACTGTTCCGCGTCGGCGCGTTCAAGGACGGCGAGACGGTGTTCGTGTCGGCGGCGTCGGGCGCGGTCGGCGCGGTCGTGTGTCAGCTCGCGAAGGCGCATGGCGCGTATGTCGTGGGCTCGGCCGGGTCGGACGAGAAGTGCGATTGGCTGGTCAAAGAGGCCGGGATCGATAAGGCGATCAACTACAAGAAAGAGAAGGATCTCGATGCGGCGGTCGGCGCTGCGTTCCCGAAGGGCATCGACGTCTATTTCGAGAATGTCGGCGGCAAGCATCTTGAGGCGGCGCTGAACCACATGAAGCTGCGCGGGCGTATTGCCGTTTGCGGCATGATCGAACAGTACAACGCCACGACGCTGCCGGCAGGGCCGTCGAACATCATCCTCACGATTCCGAAGAGCCTGCGCATCGAAGGGTTCGTCGTGTCGAACCACTACGACATGCTGCCCCAGTTCTATCAGGAGATGAGCAAGCTGATCGCCGCGGGCAAGATGAAGTGGAAGGAAAGCGTCGTCGAGGGATTACACAACGCACCGAAAGCGTTCCTGGGCCTCTTCAAGGGCGAGAATTTCGGCAAGGCGCTGGTGAAGATCGGTCCCGACAAAGCGGTCTGACTTGTCAAGCGAATGGCAGTGCATCACCAGTTGATGCACTGCTGATTCGAGCGAGTGACGCACATGACGACATATCGGCGTTGGGTGTTGGCGAAGCGGCCGGAGGGTGTTCCGCAGGCGGATGTGTTTCGCCTTGAGGATGCGCCGTTGCCGGAATTGCAGGATGGGCAGGCGCTTATCCGCGTTGAACATATCTCTGTCGATCCGGGCATGCGATCGCGATTGTCGGGCGATAGCTACGCCCCTGCCCTGCCGATCGGTGCGCCGATCGAGAGCGCCGGTGTGGGCAAGGTCGTCACGTCGCGCAATGCGAAGTTGAAAGAAGGCACGCTCGTTTGGGGCGGCTTCGGGTGGCAGACGCATTTCGTCAGCGACGGGCGCGGTGTTCAGGCGCTCGATCCTGAGATTTATAAAGGTAGCATTAAGCCGACGGCTGCCATCGGCGTGTTCGGGATTCCGGGGCTGACCGCGTTCTTCGGGTTGTTCGAGATCGGCAAGCCTAAGGAAGGCAATGTCGTTCTGGTGTCATCGGCTGCGGGCACCGTCGGCGCGACGGCCGGGCAGATTGCTAAGCTGCAGGGCTGCACGGTGATCGGGCTCGCCGGGTCGGATGCGAAGTGCGCGTATCTGAAGGAGATCGGGTTCGACGTCGCGATCAACTACAAGACCGCCGGCGATCTGACGGCGGCGTTCAAGACTGCGGCGCCGAAGGGCATCGACATCTATTTCGACAATGTCGGCGGCGAGACGCTGGATGCGGCGATCGTCAATATGCGCCGGCATGGGCGCATCGTGGTTTCAGGACAGATCTCGGAATACAACACCGCGGAGGAGCCGCGCGGCATTCGGCACACCCTTCCCTTCATCACGCAGCGTCTGCGCATGGAGGGGCTTGTCGTCTATGACTATGGCGTGCAGTTCAACGAGGCACGCGCCACGATGGCGGAGTGGGTTCGCGCGGGCAAGCTCAGTTATCGCGAAGAGATCATTGAGGGGATCGAGCAGGCGCCTTCGGCTTTCATCGGTTTGTTCACCGGCGAGAGTTTTGGACGGCGCTTAGTTCATGTCGGCAGTTAGCGTCGGCCTTAGCCACGACGACGTCTTTGCCATCAAGCCTTCGCGGATAGGCACGAAGCTCATCATCTCGTCGGGGCCGAGTTCGTATTCGATCGCCGCTTTCGTGCCGATGCGCAGGACGAAGGTGCAGGTGATACCGGCATCGCTCATCGGTTCGGGGCGGTAGCAGCGGCCGGCATAGAGTCGTTCGAGCTCCGCTTCGTCGCCCTTTTGCGGTTCGTGCGTCAGCAGATGGACCCACGGCGACGCCGGGCTCTCGACGCGGAAGAGAACCCAATCAGCGCGCAGGATGACGCGGCGACCCGCATAGGCGCCTTTGCCTGCCCACGCATCAACGAGCGCCGGCAGATGTTCGCCAGGTGGTGCGTAGTTCGGCCAGAAGGTGATGGGCAACGGCTTGCCGCGCAGGCCGATTTCGGCGTCGGCGCCTAGATCCTTCGCCGCCACCTTCATGCGCAACGACTGCGTCGTGCCGCAGTCCGCTATCGGCGCGGCCGCCGGAAGCAAGCCCGCTTCGCGCGCGTCCCAACATCCGGCCAATCGTTGGAAGTCCGCGCGAAAGCCTTTGTCGCCGCCAACCATGTCGCGTGGGATGTAATAGACATCTTCACCGGCGCGCACAGCGACGTCGGGGTATTGCAGCGCCGAGCGATCGAGATGGGCCTTGAGGCCGATCACGCCCACGCCGAATGCGCACCAAATCAGAAGCGGCCAGCGCACCTGATTGCCCCCTAAAGACTTCCCCCAAGGGCAAGGCTAGACGGGCGGGCGTGACACAGGCAAGACGCGTCGATCAGCGCGTCACTGGGCCGCGAGGATTTTCTGGGCTTTGAAGCGTTCGGCGCGGATGCCTTCGGCCACTTGGAACGACAGCTCGATCGCCTGGTCGGCGTTCAAGCGCGGGTCGCAGTGGGTGTGGTAGCGGCTGGACAGATCCGCATCCGTGATGGCCGTGGCGCCACCGGTACATTCGGTAACGTTCTGGCCGGTGAGTTCCAAATGCACACCGCCCGCGTGTGTTCCTTCGGCCCGATGTACGGCGAAGAAGGTTTGCACCTCTTTCAGCAACCGCTCGAACGGACGCGTTTTGAAACCGGTGGATGCCTTTACCGTGTTGCCGTGCATCGGATCGCAGGACCAGACGACCTTGCGGCCTTCACGCTTGATGGCGCGGATGAGGCGCGGCAGGTGTTCTTCGACTTTGTCCGCGCCGAAGCGTGAGATCAGCGTCAGGCGGCCGGCTTCGTTGTCCGGGTTCAAGGCTTCGCACAGGCGAACAAGATCGTCGTTCGAAAGCGTCGGGCCGCATTTGACCGCGAGCGGGTTCTTGATGCCGCGGGCGAATTCGATATGCGCGCCGTCGAGCGCGCGCGTGCGGTCGCCGATCCACAGCATGTGCGCCGAGGTATCGTACCAATCGCCCGACGTTGAATCGATGCGCGTCATCGCCTGTTCGTAGCCGAGAAGCAGTGCTTCATGGCTGGTGTAGAACTCAGTCGTGCGCAGTTGCGGTGCGCTGTCCGGCGTGATGCCGCACGCTTCCATGAACTCAAGCGTTTCGGAAATGCGGTCGGCGAGCGCACGATAGCGTTCGCCCGACGGGGAGCCTGCGATGAAGCCCAGGTTCCAACGATGCACGTTGTGCAGATCGGCGTAACCGCCGGAGGCGAACGCGCGCAGCAGGTTCAGCGTCGACGCGGCCTGTGCGTAGGCTTGGATCATGCGTTCAGGATCGGGCGTGCGCGCGGCTTCTTCGAAGGGCGCGGCGTTGATGATGTCGCCGCGATAAGACGGGAGTTCTTTGCCGTCTTGCACTTCCGTGTCGCCGGAGCGCGGTTTTGCGAATTGGCCGGCGATGCGCCCGACCTTCACCACCGGCATTGCGCCGGCGAAGGTCAGCACAACGGCCATCTGCAAGATGACGCGGAACGTGTCGCGGATGTTGTCGGGGTGGAATTCGGCGAAGGACTCCGCGCAGTCGCCGCCTTGGAGCAGGAAAGCTCGGCCGTCAGCGACATCGGCGAGCGCGCGTTTCAGGTTGCGCGCTTCGCCGGCGAAGACCAGCGGCGGATAGGACTTCAGGCGCGTCTCGACGCGGGCCTGTGCCTCAGGGTCCGGGTAGGCCGGGACTTGAACGACCGGGCGCGTGCGCCAGCTGCCGGGATTCCAGTTCATTGTGCGATGCACCTTTCACGATCTAAATAGCGCGCGCGGCCGGGCAATGCCAGTTTCACAACGGCGGGCGGTTAATCGTAAGGCGGAAGGGTCCGCGCTAAATCCAGGTCTTCAGGCCGACCCAGCCGAACTGCCACAGATAGGTTGCGGCAATCAGCGCCAGGGCTCCGTTCGCCAGCGCGAGCGTGCGGGTCAGGATCGGTGTCTCGTAGCGCGCGGCCAGGGCCTCGAACAACGAGAACGCGCCCAAGATCGGAACCGAAAGCGAGAGGCCGTAGATCGCCATCGCCGTCGTCGACGGCGTTCCGAGCGTGATCAACGACTCCCACGATTCATCGCCCAAGGTCATCAGGAACGTCATGAGGAAGGCCGGCAGGGCCAGGATCGTGAGGAACGGAATCGCGCGCACCAAGAGGCCGCCGCGCTCCGACAGCCGGCCGAGGAAGAGGCTGATGAACCAAACAATGAAATACAGAAGCGAGACCGCAAGGCAGAGCGCGTAGAGGATTACGAACGCGCCTTTTGCAATGACCTCGAATTGCGAGACTTGGCGACGTGCGCCGGTCGCGGTGAGCATTTCGGCGCCGGCGGCCGTTGGGACGAAGACCGCCGTCGGCGCTGCGCGGTCGATGCGCTGGAAGACAAGCGAACCGACGGGGATGCGTTCGACGCCTTCGATCAAGAGCTTGCCGTTCTCGATTCTGACGTTTTGCGTGCCCAGGAATTCTTCAAGCGGCGCCACCATCTGCACGCGCGGGGCGGCCTGCTTGTAAATACCCGTCAGCTTGTCGAGCGCCTGCGGGTCTTGCGCCACCGGTAATGGCGTCGGCTTCGGCCAATCGCGCTCGAGGTAGGAGACGATCAACTCCATAACTTCCAGCGCTTCGCCCTTTGGAATGTTGACCATGGCGACCAGGCCCGCGCCCCTCGACGGTTCGTAGAGATACGTCGACAGGAAGCCGTCGATGCCGCCGTCGTGGCCGTGGAAGACGCCCTTCTCTCGCGGCAGCGCCAGAGTGCCGAGGCCGTAGCCCAGCTTCAGACCGCTGCGCGAAGCGAGCGTCGATTGAGGCGTTTCAATACGGTCGACGGACTCGGGCTTTAGGAGCGTCTTGCCGTTGTAGGTGCCGCGGCCAAGCATCATCAGCGCGAACTTCGCGAGGTCGCCGGGCGTGACGTTCAACGAACCTGCGGGTTTGCCCGGGATGTCGACGTAGGGCTCTTCCGTCACACCGTCGCTGCGGTAGCTCTTCGACAAGCGCGCTTCGATCTCCGGCGCGCGTACCCAATGCGCGGAGGTCATGCCGAGCGGTTCGAAAATGCGCGTGCGGGTGAAGTCGGCCCAGCTTTGGCCGGAGACTTTTTCGACGATGTAGGCGGCGATGACCGGCGGCGCATTGCTGTAGGCGGGATACGTGCCGGGCTTCCAGCGGCTGACATAGGGGCCGTAGAGATCGATCGCCTGCTTCAGCGGCATGTCTTTGCCGTCGAGCAGATAATGGCTGAAGCGGATGTCGTCGAAGCCTGTCGTGTGTTCCATGAGATGGACGAGGCGGACGGGGTCGGTCGCTTCCCAGGGGTTTACGAATTTGATCTCGGGCGCGAGGTCGGCGAGTTTGGCGTTGAGGTCGAGCTTGCCCTCTTCCACCAACATCATCACGGCGACGCCGACGAAGCTCTTGCTGATCGAGCCGGCGCGGAAGACCGTGTCGGGCGTCGCCTGCTTACGCGCGCCGACGTCGGCAAAGCCGTAAGCCTTGGTGAGGACGACCTGATTGTTTTCGATGACGGCGATCGAGGCGCCGGGGATCTTCAGTTTGGCGAAGGTCTCGCCGACGCGGCGGTCGAGTTCGTCGAGCGTCTTGGGCGGTACGGGTTTTTCGTCGGCTGCCCGTGCAGGCGCAAGACCCGCCAACAACAGCAAAACGAACGCAATCCACCTGCCGCGCATTGTCCCCCGCACGAAGCAATCAGCCTCAGGGGAAGATAATTACGGGTCCGCGCCTCAACAAGCGCACGCATGCCTCAGTGGTGGGGCAAATCCAGCACCGTCACGCCGCCAGGCGTGCCGACCAGCGCCAGACTCGCCAGCGAGATGAAGAGGCCGTGGCCGACGACGCCGGGGATGCCCTCCAGCAGATGGGCCAGGCGTTCGGGGTCAGGAATAGTTTCCGCGGCGCAATCGGCAATGTAGTTGCCGCTGTCGGTGGTAAACGGATGGGCCTCGCCGCCGCGGAGGCGCATGAGATTTTGCGAGCAGCCGCTGCGCGCGGCTGCGTCGGCGATGCGTTCGACCGTAACATGCCAAGCGAAGCGCACGATCTCGACCGGCAGCGGGAAGCGGCCAAGCATGTCGACGACCTTCGCCTCGTCGGCGATCACGATCATGCGATCGGATGCGGCGGCGACGATCTTTTCGCGCAGCAATGCTCCACCGCCGCCCTTTGTTAGAACGAGGCCCGGACCGATCTCGTCGGCGCCGTCGACGGTGAGGTCGAGGCGGCGCACGTCGTTCAGATCGGACACCGTGAGGCCGAGCTCGCGCGCAAGCGCCGCCGTCCGCTCGGACGTCGCGACCGTCGTTAGTTTCAGCTTTGCGGCGCGCGGCGCCAGGGCGCGGACAAAGTGCTCGGCCGTCGAGCCGGTTCCCAAACCCAGGCGCATGCCGGGTTTGACGTATTCGAGAGCCGCTTCGGCGGCGGCGCGCTTTTGGTCGTCAACCGTCAGATTTTTGATCATGGTCGCACTATAGGAGTGTTTCCGGCCGCTCGGCAAAGGGCGGCGGGCGGAAATCTGTGAGCAGCGCTACAGGGGCCGGACCCCAAGGACACCGTTTGTTTCGGCCTTGTCGCAGACCCGTTCGCCTGCGCACGCGGTTAAGGCCGCGTGAATGCACGCGTGCGCTTGCCCATTGACCGTTCCTGAACCAATTGCTGGCAATCTGTCACAAGCGCGTGGGGTGACGGCAACCGGCTGCGCTTCGCCACGGTTTCGCCTTCGTGCATGCTTGAAGTGGCAACATGAGCGTTGAGAGCGACGATAGAAACGAACACCGCTTTCCCAGCTATTCGCGCGGGGAAGTCTGGGCAGACACAGCCGCGCATGTGCTGGGTCTTCTGTTCGGGTTGATCGCGACCGTCGCCCTTCTCGTCACCGCCTCTCAACACGACCAGATGCTTTTGATCCTCGGCGCCAGCCTCTATGGGCTTGGGCTGCTTACGATGCTCACGTGTTCGGCGGCGTACAATCTTTGGCCGCCGTCGCCGACGAAGGAACTTTGGCGGCGGTTCGATCACGCCGCGATCTTCATCATGATCGCGGGCACCTATACGCCCTTCCTGCTGAACCGCGTCGGCGGCGACTGGGGCGTCGGCCTTCTGTCTTTCGTTTGGAGCGTTGCGATCATCGGGGCGATCCTGAAGCTCACGTTCCCGCGGCGCTGGGAATCGATCACGATCGGCCTGTATCTCGGCCTCGGCTGGTCGATCCTGATCGCAATCAATCCGCTGGTGCAGTCGATCTCGATGGACAGCCTGATCCTGATCGGCGCGGGCGGCGTCATCTACAGCATCGGCGTCGTCTTTCACCTGTGGGATCGGCTGCCGTATCAGAACGCGATCTGGCATTGGCTGGTTCTGGCGGCCGCGGTCTGCCACTACGTCGCGATCTTCAACGAAGTGGCGATCGCCGGCGGTTAGGCCGCACCCTGCCCTTTGACAGACAGAACCCTGAGCCGCCAAACTAGCGCGCGTTGCATCAACGACTTAGCGGGGCGTCAGGCGAATGTCCGGGGCGGAGAACGAACCGTCATCCAAGTATTGGGCGTTCGTCAGCTACAGCCATTTCGACATGCGTGTCGCGAAATGGCTGACCGCGGCGCTCGCGAAACGGCGTGTGCCGCCGGCCTATCGCCACATCGTCGAAGGTTCGCCCGCAAACTTCGCGCCACTGTTCCGCGATGAGGTCGAGGTGTCGGCGTCGTCGCGACTCGACTCGTCGATCGAGGCGGCGCTGCGGCAATCCAAGAATCTGATCGTCATCTGCTCGCCGTTCGCGGTCGCGTCGGAATATGTGTCGCAGGAGATCCGTTACTTCATTTCGCTGGGCCGGGCGGATCGCATTCTGTGCCTGGTGGCTTCGGGCGTTCCGAACGCGACCGACGACGGCGAACCGGCGCTCGAGTGTTTCCCGAAGCCGCTGCGCTTTCGCGTCGAGAAGGACGGCACGCAGACGGATGAGTTGATACCGCCCGCCGCCCGGCCGTTGGCCGCGGTGCTCGGCGAAGAGACGAAGCCCGAGCAGGATCAGGCACTGCGTCAGATCATGGCGGGCCTGATCGGCGCGGGGCAAAGCGAACTCGACGCGCATCTTGATCGACGGAAATTGCGTCAGCAGATTGCTATCGGCGGCGGTGCGGCGGCGGCGCTGCTTGGGGGCTATCTGATTTGGGATGGTATGTTCCGCGAGCACGTCGCCTACTACCGCGATTACAATCGCCGCTGGGGTATTTGGGAAGGCGTCGGCGAACTGTCGCGCTCCGAGCTTGCCCGGCGCGAAGTCTCCTACCGGTTCGTCAGCCAGGGGTGGTCGTCGAAGCCCACGCTGGTGCAAATGGTCAATGGCGCCGGGCGTTGCCCGTCCGAGGGCTTCTATAGCGTGATCGGCGAGCCCATTTCGAACTCTTGCGGATCGTTCATGGCGCGGTTCGGATTCGACCCCAGCTCCCGCCGTTCGTGCACGACGCGGTTCAGCTACAACGCGAACGGCTCGGCCGCTTCGGAGGAGCGTCTGGACGAACGCGGCAACGTCATGGAGACCCTGCAGTATACCGGCCGCGACGTCGCGACGTTCGTCGAAGCGCAATTCCCCTGCGACGGCGGGCTGGGCAAGAGCGGCATCACCTATGTCCAATTCGACCGGTTCGACAACGGCGCGCACGCCGGGCTTGACCGGGCTGTCCATTTTCTCAGCGCCGACCGGCGCCCGCGCGCAAATGCTTCAGGCTGGTTCGGCACGCGCATGGAGTACGACGACCTTGGCTGGCTGACGCAGCGTACGATCCTCGGACCCGACGGTACGCCGGGCGCCGACAGAGACGGCATCGCGATCTATCGCTACTCGAACAACGAACGCGGCGACGCCGACCGGGTGGAGTATTTTTCGGCGAAAGGCCTGCCGCAGCGCTCGTCGTTCGGCGTGGCTGCACGCGTGTCGAAGTACGACGATGCCGGCAACGAAATCGAGCGAACGTTCTTGGGCGAGGACGGGCGTCCGACGCTGAACGCGAGCGGGTATGCGGGCTGGCGCGCAACTTTTGACGACCGGGGCAACAAGACCGGCACCGATTATTTGGGCCTCAACGGCACGAAGACGACAATCGCCAGCGGCGAAGCGGGCTGGCGCGCAACGTTCGACAACGACGGCAATGAGATCGAGACCGTCAATGTGAACCTCGACGGGCGGCCATTGACGTCGACGAAGGGGTATGCCGGCTGGCGCTCGAAATTCGACGACAAGCACCAGATGGTCGAGCGCGTCTTCTTGGACGCCGCGATGAATCCAACCTTGCGGCGGGAGGGGTATGCCGGGTGGCGTCTCGCGTATGACGATGACGGCAACGAGGTGCTTCGCACCTATATCGACACCGACGGCAAACCTGTGCGCGGGATCGGCGGCGTGGCCGGCATGCGCCAAGGTTTCGACGACAGCAACAATCTGACGCAGCTTGTTCTGCTCGACGACACCGGCGTGCCGACGTTCGGCAATATGAACATCGCCGGTCTCGACGGGAGTTACGACCGCGAGCAGAAGATGCTGAAGCTGTCGTTCTTCGGTCCCACATCGACGCCGGTGTTGCGGTACGATCAGATCGCTGCCTACACTTTGCGCGGCGATGTGGCGACGTCGGAGCGCGTCAATCTGGATCTTGCCGGCGCGCCCACGCGTTCACGCGACAGATGCGCGAAAATCCGCAGCACGTTGGACGTGCGACGCAACGAGACGCGGCAGGAATGCCTTGGGCCCGACGGCGCGCCTACCTTTCACACGGACGGCTATGCCAGTTGGACCGCAAACTACGACGCGATGGGCGGCGTGACCGAGAAGGCGTTTTGGGGCTTGAGCGGCGAGCGCGTGCAGATGAAGGACGGCTATGCCGTCGTCCGCTATGCCTATGACGAGTTTCGCCGCAAAGTCGAAACCGCCTACTTCGGGACCGACGTCCAGCCCATCCGCAACCGCAGCGGCGTCGCGATCGAGCGCTTGAGCTATGACGAGCGCGGCAACGCCATCGGCGCGCAGTTCTTCGGGCCCGACGGGCGGCGGACGGCGAACAATTCCGGCGCTGCCGGCTGGCGCGCGAGATACGACGCCGTTGGCAACATGGTCGAGAAGACTTTCGTCGACGAAAACGAGCATGCGAAAACGACCATGTTGGGCTACGCCACCGGGCGCTGGACGCATGACCGCTTCGGCAACGAGTTGAGCGAAGAGTATCGCGACACGCGCGGGCGTTTGACCGCGCTCGCCGATGAGGCCTACGCGATCGAGCGGACGACGTACGATGCGCGCCGTAACGTGACGTCGCGCGCCTACTTCAACATCGCCGATCGGCCGGCGGCGCATTCGGCAGGCTATTCGTCTTGGCGGGCGCGGTTCGACGCCCGCGACAACGAGGTGCGGCGCGACTATTTCGGCACGGACGGACGGCCCGTCGTCACGCCCGAGGACGGCGCCGGCGTGATCCGCGCGTACGACGAGCGGAGCAACGAGGTGAAGGTCACGTATCTGGGTTTGGACGGCAAGCCGGCGCGCACGCCGAGCGGCTATATCGGCTGGAGCGCCAAGTTCGACGACCGCGGCAACCGAATCGAGCGCGTGTTCCTCGATGAACACGGCGATGTCGACACCTTGGGGTTGGGCTACAGCATAGAACGTATGACGTTCGACGACCGCAACGTCATGACGGAGAGCGAGGTCTTGTCGAAGGACGGTAAGCGCGTCGCCCGCCAGAACGGGATTTCGGTGTGGCAGTTCGAACACGATGCGCGCGGGCGCGTCATCGTGCAACGATCTCTCGACGCCGCGGGCCAGCCGGTGCCGCGGGACGACGGCTGCATCGTCGTGAAGCAGACTTATGACGCGCGCGGCAACTTCGCCGAGTCATCGTGCTGGATGCCG
>JAEUMM010000429.1 GCA_016792645.1 Alphaproteobacteria bacterium
GCGGCCATCGAAAGCGGCGACCAAACCGTCGTCGGCGTGAACGCCTACAAGGAAAGCGCTCAGCCCGGCCTCGCCGGCGGCGCCGCATCCGTTGTCACCGTCGACGCCGCCGCCGAACACGGTCAGATCGAACGCCTCATCGCATGGCGCAAAGCACGCGACGCGAAAGTCGTTACCGCGTCACTCGACGAACTGCGCCGCGCGGCAGCCGAAGGCCGCAACATCATGGAGCCCTCGATCGCCTGCGCGAAGGCCGGCGTGACGACAGGCGAATGGGCCGGCGCGCTACGCGCCGCCTTCGGCGAATTCCGTGCCCCCACCGGCGTCGCCGCCGAACCGCGCCTCTCGAACGACGAAGCGATCGGCGCGCTGCGCGAAAAAGCAAAACAAGTCGCCATCCGCTTGGGCCGCCCGCCCGCACTGCTGGTGGCAAAGCCCGGCCTCGACGGCCACTCGAACGGCGCCGAACAAATCGCCTACCGCGCCCGCGACTGCGGCTTCGCCGTCTCCTACGACGGCATCCGCCTAACCCCCGCAGAGATCGCACGAGCGGCGAAGGAAAAGAGGCCGCACGTGATCGGCCTCTCCATCCTCTCCGGCAGCCATAAAGAACTTGTCGCCGACGTGATGCGCGAACTCAAAGCCGCGGGTCTCGCGAACATCCCCGTCATTGTCGGGGGCATCGTCCCGCCGGAAGACGAAGCAGCCCTCAAGGCCCTCGGCGTCACCCGCATCTACACGCCGAAGGACTTCGATCTGAACGCCATCATGGGCGACATGCTCGATGTTGCGGATCAAATCGCGGCGGTGTGAAGGAACGCGGCAGGCCTGCATCTTGCCGACCGCGATCCGCACCGCCTAGTCTCCCGCAACCAACCACGGCGGGGACAGCGTGGCGCTACTGCAAGCAGACGATCTCCACGCGGCATTTCGCGGCCGCACGCACACGATGCGCCACGACGACGGTCGCGAATACTGGACGTTCACGGCCGCGCTCCCGCCGCCCGACCTCGCGCGCTACGTCAACTCGTATTGGGAAGTCGAAGGCGCGATCGCCCATGTCCGCGAAAAAATTCTGCCCACCGCCGACATCGTTCTGATCTTCAACCTCGGTGATGTGCAGCACCTCGTCGATCGCGACGATCAATCGAACGAGACAGCCTTCCCCAACGCCTTCGTCTCAGGTCTGCAAGAACGGTTCCTGATCACCGCCTCACACCACAGGTCATGGCTCTGCGGCATGCGCTTATCGCCTTTTGGCGCCTACAAACTCTTCCGCACGCCCTTGACCGGCGTCGCCAACCGCGTGCTCCATCTCGAAGACCTGCGCGGCAGCGCCTCGCTCCGCTTCGCCGACACGCTGCGCAACGCACGCTCGCCGTTGACGCGCTTCGCGATGTTCGACGACTTCCTGCGCCAACGCGTCGCCGCCACGCCCGACGCCGCGCCGGAGGTGATGTGGGCCTGGGACCGCCTGATCGGAAGCAACGGTTCGGCGCGCATCCTCGACATCGCAGACGACATCGGCTGGAGCCGCAAGCACCTGCGCGCCCGTTTCCTGGAACAGATCGGCCTTGCGCCGAAGACCGTCGGCCGCATCATGCGCTTTCAAACCGCCATCCAGAAGATCGGCGCGGCGCACAAGGTGAACTGGGCGACGCTCGCCGCCGATTGCGGCTACGCCGACCAAGCGCACTTCAACCGTGATTTCCGCGACTTCGCCGACGCAGCGCCGGAGTCTTACCTCCGCGCCCGCCTCCCCGATTCCGAGGTCGGCTTCATGGTCGCCGACGATGGCCGGTAACATTTGTTCAATACCCGCAAACGCTAAACTGGCTACACCAACCTGAGTCGCACCTTTGAGGGGAATGTGAATGCCTGAGATCAATTGGTTGGCCGCGATCGTCGCGGGGATCGTCGGCTTCTTCGTCGGCGGGCTGTGGTACTCGCCTATCATGTTCGGCAAGATTTGGATGGCCGAAACCGGCATCGACCCCGCGAAGCCCGGCGGCTATCCGCCGGCGGTGACGTTCGGTGTCGGCGCGGCCATCTCGATCATCGGCGCGATCGTGTTCGCCTTCTTCGTGGCCCAGCAACCCCTTGGCTTCACCGTGACGGTCGGCGCGCTGACGGGCCTCGTGTGGGTCGGCGGCTCGTTCGCAATCAACGGCTTCTTTGAACGAAAGAGCGCCAAGCTCATTGCCATCAACGCCGCCTATCACACCGTCCAGTTCACGCTGTTCGGCCTGATCCTAGGGCTTTGGCAGTGAAGCGCCCGGCACATAAACGTTTTCCACGCCCGGCCCGAACGGCATGCCGAACAGGTACCACATGACGAAGAACGTGCCCGACGCCATGAAATACGACACCGTATAGGGCAGCATCAGCGCGATCATCGACCCGATGCCGTAATCCGGCATGTACTTGCGCGCCATGACCAGAATGAGCGGGAAGTAGCTCATGAACGGCGTGATCATGTTGGTCGTGGAATCGCCGACCCGATAGGCGGCCTGCGTCGCTTCCGGCGCGATGCCCAACAACATGAACATCGGCACCAGAATGGGCGACAGGATCGCCCACTTCGCCGACGCGCTGCCGACCAGAAGATCGCAGAACATAGCAAGCAAGATGACGCCGACGAGCAGCAACACCGGCGCCCCGTCGAAACCCATCGCCTTCAACCCTTCCGCGCCGTTGATCGCAAGCAAGCTGCCCATATGCGACCAGCCGAACAACGCCACGAACACCGAGGCAAAAAACACGAGGACGAGATAGGCGCTGATCTCGCCGACGCCCTTGCCTGCAAGCTGAACCGCGTCTTTGTCGGACTTGATCACGCCGGCGCCGACGCCATAGCCAAGCCCGCACGCCAGAAACACCAGGAACATGATCGCGACCATCGATCGGAACAGCGGTTCGAACGAGCCGTCGTCGCTGCGCAGCGGTGATCCCGGCCCCCAAGCCAGCGCCGCGACCAGCAGCACCACCAACAGGAATCCGATCCCCGCAAAGCGAAGCCCGCGCGCCTCGCGCCGGTCTTGATCCGCATCGATCGGAGGCGGCGCGACATGCTGCCATGGACGCCCGGCATTGAGCCGCGGCTCAACGATGTACTCGCACACAAGCGTCCCGACGATCACGTAGACAGGCACGATCGCGGCCAGGAAGTACCAGTTCGCGGTAATCTCGACGGTGTAGTCCTTGTCGATGAGCTGCGCCGCCGCCTGCGTCATGCCGGAGAGGATGCCGTCGCCCGGCGTGATCGCGAAGTTCGCGGCGAACCCGCCGGCCACGCCCGCGAACGCCGCCGACAATCCCGCCACCGGATGCCGGCCACTGGACGCAAACACCGCCGCCGCAAGTGGAATCAAGACCACGTAACCCGCATCTGAAGCGATGTTGGCCTGCACGCCGGCGAAGACGATGGTCAGCGTCATCAAAGGCCGCGGCACGGCGCGCACAAGCCCTTTCAGCGCCGCCGCAAAGAATCCCGCACGCTCCGCCAGCCCCGACCCGATGATGACGACGATGACGATGCCCAGCGGCGGAAATGCGGTGAACACTTGCGGCAGCTCGATGAACAGCCGCCGAATCTGCGCCGAGTCGAGCAAGCTGACCGCGTTGACGGCCTCGCCCGTCGCCGGGTTGACGGCCGACGCTCCAAATGCCGCCAAAATGGCGGAGAGCACCATGACGATGCAGATCGAGATGATGAAGAGTGTGACGGGATCGGGAAGCTTGTTCCCAGCGACCTCAACACTGTTGAGAAAGCGCAGGAGCCGGCTCGGCTTCTCCTGCGCCGCGGTCGTATCCGTCATCGATCACCCTTGGAAAACGCGTGGCCCCGCAACCGTAGCTGCACGGGACGCCGCCGGTCAAAGGCTACGGGGATCAGGGCTTCGGCGCCGGATCCGTATTGCCCATGTCGTGCGAGAATTTCCAACTGCCGTCCGGCTGTCGGGTCCACACCGTTAGATAGCTGCCGTGACTGACGGAGGCCTTGCCGGATGCATCTTTGGGCGAGGTGTAGGTCGACCGACCCCATGTCACCGCCATCGTCCCATCGACCGAAGACCACGCACGCGTCGGCGCCCATTGCAGCGTGCCGCCGTCCGCGAAAGCCTTCTCGAGACGCGCTCGGATAGCGGCGGGCCCTCGCAGGGGTTCCGGTCCCGGCACGAACCAATGTGCATCCGGCGCCGCATAAGCGGCGAACGCCGCCGCGACGCCCTTTTCTTGTGCGAGTTTTGCGAAGTCACGGTCGGCTTGCATCACGTCATCCGTTGCGTCCGCCAACGCAGACCCGGTCGAGCATCCGAGAGCAACAATCGCGGCAAAGATCATCAGTCGGCGCATCACGTTCCCTCCATCTGCCGCATTGTGTGGCAGCGCGCGCCACAATTTCATCACAATTGTGCGAGGCCGCACCGACACGAGACCTGTCACTAATGTGAGGTGAAGCCAAAGATCCACAATGGACCACGGTATTTTTGCGGTCGCGAAGCCATCCAACAATTTTCCGACACATTTTGAACTCATGAGCGGTATGCGCATCGCTAACCTTAGCGACGTCGAGAGAATTCAGCGGCCCACTGAGGGGAAAGAACATCATGGCGAAACGAGCGGGAATGTCGGGATTCGATCCAAGCCGGAGTCCGCTCGAAGTCGCATATCTGTGGGGCAAGCAAGGCGTCGAAATTTCGACAAGCCTTCTGCAAAGCTGGCTCAATGGCCACACCAAGCAGAACCTTGAGCATCGGCGCGACATTCTGAAACGCCGCATCTCCGGCTCCGGCGCGTGGTTTCAGCACGGCAGCGCGGTGGTGCTGGGCTTGTTCGTCTTCATCACCGCGCTTTGGGTCGACTACAACATCATCAGCGAATTCTGGACGCGCGCGCTCTCCAACGAATTCGGCGAAGTCCCGCCCGGTCTCGCCAACACGGTCGCCGCGAAATCGCTGCAGGTGTTGTTCGCAACGCTCGCCGTCCACTACCTCGTGTCGAACATCGGCCACGGCGGACGCGTCACCTATTCGATCCTGATCTTCCTCATCACCGCCGTGATGGTGATCGGCATCGGCCTGCTTTGGGCGAACAACAGCTTGCCCGCCGGCGCCAAGGTGTTCGGCCTCGACGTGAACCAATCGGCGCAGCAAGTCGATCAGTTCATGAAGGGCCTGGGCATCAAGCCGCCGCGCGCCGCGCCGCAGCCTGCCGAAGTGAAGCTCCTGAAGAAGTACGAACTGATCATCTGGCTGTTCTCGCTGGGCGTGATCTTCCTCGTCGTCGCTTCGATCGGCGCGATGGCTCTTCACACGGCGATGCGCGGCTTCACCGGTTTCACCGGCGGCGCCCTCTACGACACCAACCGCGACGTTCGCCACGGCAACAGCCTGCGCGACGAATTGAAGCGCACCATGGTCGACCTGAGCCACCTGGAGCAGGACGAAGGCAAGTTCCGCCGGTCCAAGGTGGCCGAATTCCTGACCACCTACACCGATGGCGTCGTCGCCGGCGGCTTCACCAACGGCCGCAGGCGAAGACTGCTTGACCTTGCCGACGAGGCCTCCCACTCGGTAGACACCAGTCCGATGGGCGATGAATCTTCAGACGACAACGTCGAGGATATTCGCGATCACCGCCGCCGCGCGGCCCAGACCTAAGAAGACTGAAACAACCGAATGGGTAGTTCCGAGTGGGTAGTCCGTTGAACATCGTGCGCACATTGCTGCTCTTGCCGGCGTTTGTCTTCGTCGGCGGTCTCGCGGCGTTTATCTGGCAGGCGAATGCCAATCCGTCGGCCGTTCCCGCGAACCCTCCGCGCACGATCGTGATCGGTATCGATCTCTCAAGCTCGAACCCGCTCATCCGCGACGACAGCTTCGCGCAGCGCGTGGCCGCCCGCGTCGGTCCCTATATCAGCAATCTGGCGCCGCGTTCGCGCGTCATCCTGCGCTCCTTCGGCGCCTACAATTCAAGCGCCAACAGCCCGCTGACGCTCGACGTTCTGATCGCACCGAAAACAGCGCGCGCCGAGGACATGGCGAACCTGATCTCCAGCGTCATTGCCAACGTGCCGCAAATGGTGCGCCAGGGCCGCATCCAGGAACAATCGTCGACGAACATCGTGCCGTTCCTCATGAACATCTCGAAGGTCGTCAACTGCAAGGCGATGCCGACGCACATCATCCTCGCGACCGACGGCGTTGAGGATTCGCAAGTCGCCGATCTCACCCGCCGCCGCAACACCCTGCCGCCGCCGGAAGGTGCGCCCTTCGCCGGCTGCCAGGAACTTTTGATCTTGGGCGTCGGTCGTGGTCTCGGCTCGCCGGCGGACACCGAACGCCTGCGCAACGAATGGGGCAACTGGGCCCGCGCCGCCGGGTTCCTAAGCTACACCGGCCTCAACGACTGGTGAAGCCCAGTTGCGTCCGGATGTCTTCCGGACGCACGCCACGCTCGCGCAGCGTACGAAGCGCCGTCGCCTGATCCCGCTTGGCCAACCGCTTGCCCGCATCGTCGGTGATCAACCGATGATGCCGGTAATGCGGCACGTGCAAACCCAGCAGTTCCTGCAACAGTCGATGCAAATGCGTCGCGGGCAAGAGGTCCAATCCCCGCGTCACCAGCGTGACACCCTGCGCCGCATCGTCGACGACGACCGCAAGGTGATAGCTCGCCGGCGTGTCTTTGCGCGCCAGAACGACGTCACCGAACATCACCGGCTGCGCCACGACGTGACCGGCTTCCGGCACCGCGCCGCTTTCCTCGAAGGTCAGTGGACCCACAGCCGACGCTGCGCGCGCCGTATCAAGTCGCCAAGCGTGATCTGTCCCGCCGGCAAGCCGCCGCTCACGCTCTTTCGGATCAATGCGCCGGCATGTGCCGGGATAAAGCGGTCCGTCCGGTCCCTGTGGAGCCGCAGCGCTCGCCGCGATCTCGGCCGCGATTTCCTTGCGTGTACAAAAGCACGGGTAGACAAACCCGCGACGCCGCAACGCCTCCAGCGCCGCCGCATATGCCGCAAAGTGCTCCGACTGCCGCCGCACCGGCCGCTCCCATGAAAGTCCAAGCCATGCGAGATCCTCTTCGATGGCGTGCTCGAATTCGGGCCGCGCGCGCGCCGTATCGATATCCTCGATGCGCAACAGAAACCGCCCGCCGCTCGCGTGCGCTGCGTGCTCGGCGAACAGCGCCGCGAACGCGTGCCCCAAATGCAAGAGCCCGGTCGGCGAAGGCGCAAATCGCGTGACGTCCGCTGTCATCGGCCCGCTCTAGCTCAAACCGCACCGCCCCGGCTAGAGTGACGAGACCCAAGCCATTCCGGAGTTTGAAGCCGATGACCCCGCAACTGAACGGCCCGCGTCTGCCGGCGGCCAGCGGCAAAGCCGACCGCCTGGTTATCTTCTGTCACGGCTACGGCGCCGACGGAAACGACCTCATCGCGCTCGGCCGTCATTGGCAGCGTCTGCTCCCGACGACAGCCTTCGTCTCGCCGCATGCGCCCGAACGCTGCGCCGGCGCCCCGATGGGCTATCAGTGGTTCCCCATCACGCGCCTTCAGCCGGATGAGATGCTGCGCGGCGTCGAACGCGCGGCGCCGATCCTGAACGCCTTCGTCGACAGCGAACTTGCGCGCCTCGATCTCGACCCATCGCGCCTGGCGTTCGTCGGCTTCAGCCAAGGCACGATGATGTCGCTGCATGTCGGCCTGCGCCGCCCGGTCGCGCCGGCGGCGATCGTCGGCTTCTCGGGCATGCTGGCGGGCGCGGAAAAACTCCCCGCCGAAATTGTCTCGCGCCCGCCGGTCCTGCTCGTCCACGGCGACGCCGACGACATGATCCCGGTCCAGGCGCTGCACATGGCCGCCAACGGCCTCGGCGCCGCCGGGGTGGCGGTGCGCTGGCACGTCTCGCGGGGCGTCGGCCATGGAATCGCGCCGGACGGGCTCGAACTCGCGGGAAAATTCCTGGCCGATGCCTTCGCGGGAAAGCTGGCCGTAAAGCCCGATGCGGCCCCCGTCGGCGTCAAGGCGCCGGGCTGACGTCACACCGGCGTCATACCAAAACGTGTAGAATTCAGCCGATTCGCGGGGTGCGGTTGCACCGTCTCGCCCGCTTAAGCTAGGCTCAAGTGTTAACGGCGCATCCTACGCCGCCCAAAAGGAGATTGGCCTTCAGGCATCGCGCAAAGAAGAGGTTCGTATCGTGTTAGCCGCCACCGAGCGTGCGCCGGAGGCCTTCCCTGCGTTGGTGTTGAACGCCGACTTCCGGCCGCTTTCCTATTTCCCGCTGTCGCTCTGGTCGTGGCAAGACACGATCAAGGCCGTGTTCATGGACCGCGTGAACATCGTGCAGGAATACGACCGCGTGGTGCATTCGCCCTCGTTCGAGATGCGCCTGCCCTCGGTCGTCTCGCTTAAGACCTATGTGAAGCCCTCGCGCCACCCTGCGTTCACGCGCTTCAACGTGTTCCTGCGCGACCGCTTCCAGTGCCAGTATTGCAGTGTGTTGAAGGTCGCGAACGATCTGACGTTTGACCACGTGATCCCGCGCTCGCGCGGTGGTCGCACGACGTGGGAAAACGTCGTGACGGCCTGCGCGCCGTGCAACCTGTTCAAGGGCGGCAAGCTGCCCCACCAAGCCGGCATGCACCCGCACCACCGCCCGCATCGTCCGACGGTCACGCAGCTGCACACCAACGGCCGCCTGTTCCCACCCAACTACCTGCACCAATCCTGGCAGGACTATCTCTACTGGGACAGCGAACTGGAGCCGTAAGCCTCAGCGCTTCCGCGCCTCGCGCCACATGCCCCACAACGTCGGAGCGTCGGGCGTCGGGCGGAACTTGTTGATGACCTCATAGCCGTGCCGTTTGTAGAGCGGCACGTTCTTCTCGTTCGACGACTCGAGATAGGTCGGCAAACCCTTCGCATCGATCATCGCCAGGTTCGCGTCCAGCAACGCCGAGCCCAAACCTTGGCCCTGAAACCGCGGATCGACGCCGATCGTCATCAGATAAAAATGCGGCTTCGTCTTCGGATGGTGCTTGTCGGCCGCCTTGCGGAACGCATCGACGCGGCCAAGGCCCGACAGGCTGGTGAACGAAACGATGGTCGGAAACAGCATCAGCTCTTCCCACCACGGCAGCTTCAGGTCCGCGCGTTCGGGCGGCACCCACAACGCCGCCGCGCTGTAATCGTCGGCGGTCCAAAGCTGCTGCCCCGGCAATCCGATCTTGCCGACCAGGAACGTGAACATCGCCCGCCGTCCGACGTCGCGCTTCGCATCGCGCCGCCCGATCCACGACATCACCGGATCCGTCGCAAAAGCCGCCGACAGGCAATCGATGACCCGCTCACGATCGGCCTCGCTCGCCTGCCGCGGTTGCGCGGCGCGCTTGCGCCGCTCGAAGGCCTCGTCGCTCAGCGCCGCCGACGACATCTAAAACCGCTCGGAAAGTTTGATCGCCAGCCGGCATCCGGCCTTGATCGTCTCCGACAGCACGCGATAGCCCGGCGCCTCTTCCGCACCGTGCTCAATCGCCGTTTCGCGATGCTGAATCTCGTCCGCCCGAAATTTCTCGATCGTCGCTTTGAAGTCCGCGTTCGCCTTGCCGTCGCTCTCAAGCGCCGCCGCCTGACTCGCATAGTGCTCGTCGATCACTTCCTCGACCGCCGCCGTGCAAGCCATCGCAGCCTTCTCGCCCATCAGCGCCGTCACCGCGCCAAGCGCGTAGCCCGCCACGTTCCACACCGGCGCCAACGCCGTCGGCCGAACGTTGTTCTCGGCCACCAGCCGGTCGAACGTCGCCAGATGCTCCTGCTCTTGGTTCTCCATATGGCGAATGGTGTCGCCCGACGCCGTGTGTCCCAGGATCGCAAGCTGCCCGCGATAGATCTGCACCGCGCCATACTCGCCCGCATGATCGACGCGGATCATACGCGCGAGGTTCTTGTCGGCCGCATTGAAACCCGGCAATCGCGGCGACGGCTTGATAGTCACGCTCACCTGCGGCCTCCGTTCCAAATCGTCCAAGCGCCGAACCCGCCAAGCCCGGCCGCCACCAATGAAAACAGAAAATTGAACCCGGCCATCGAGATGCCGAACAAATCCCACACCACCTCGTCACAGCGAACGATCTGCCCCGACGACAGCGGCCCGAAGATGCTGCCTGCGTCCGGCAGGTCGGTGCCCGTACAATCCGGCGGCCCCGGCCACCACTTGTACTCGACCCCCGCATGGAAGAGCCCGAGATAAGCGCCCCACAAAGCGACCGCCGCAATGACCGCATAAAGTGCCAAGACCGCCGGCCGTGGCGCGCTCCACGCCTGCGCCGCCGTCACGGCCCCGCCCAGCACGATCAGCACGAACCACGGCACCCGCTGCTCGAGGCACAAGGCGCAGGGCCGATACCCGCCGATATACTGAAAGGCGTAAGCGCCGCCGAGGATCAACACGCCCAGCACCGCCACCGCCACACCCGGAAACAGGACGTGAGAGGTGCCGCGTTGAATCTGAAGAACGAGGGAGGCGCCGTTCATAGGCATGAATCTAGCGTGCCGAAGGCCCCTCGCGCACCCCGCCGGCCTGCGGCAAACCGCACAAATTCTCGCGAGATAAACCTTGGTTGACGAAGCGCCCGCGCTCCCTATTATCCGCCCCCTCGCGGAAGGGGCGGCGACTACCGGCCCGCCACCAAAGCCTCCCGCGGCCGTGCCCCTGTGGCGGAACTGGTAGACGCGGCAGACTCAAAATCTGTTGTTGGTGACAACGTGCTGGTTCGATTCCGGCCAGGGGCACCAAATCTTCGGGCGTTAGGCTCGTGACGCGCTCAGATGTCGGCGCCCGGCGACGAACTGCCTCGCCTCATCTTTCGGACGCACGCGAGCAATCTGGCGGGATGCACCGGCTTTGGCACCGCGTCGTCGGCCCCAAGGGCGTGGGCAAGCCCAAGGGCTTGGGCGTCGATATCGACGATGGCCAGAACGCGAACATTGTGTCTGAACCGTTTCTTGATTTCGAGGACCGTCGACAGCCCCTCTCTTGCGGTCATGGCGAGATCGACAATCGCAATCTCGCTGTCGTGATACTCGATGAGGCGCACGGCCTCGTACGCGTTTGAGGCCTCTCGGACTTTGAATCCGTCCAACTCCAAGTGATCGCGCAACGCGCGCTGCATGTCGCGATCGTCATCAATGACGCAGATCTCTGTCACGTGAGTTGTCTCCCACGACCGCGCTAGTGGCGGCCGTTTGCATAGCTGGATTTCTTGTCGACGATGAGGAACGCAACGGAGGAGGCCGGCGCTCGGCGTGTTGCTCTTGGCTTCCGACGATTATCGTCGTCCGGCACGCGGGCCGGCCTTCAAGCGGCCCGAATCTGGGAGGTGCAACGAGCCTCTGTCCGATTTGGTTCCGGTCGCTGCGCAAAGAAATTGAGCGGCGTCACGGTTGGTTTGTGAAGCTGCCACCCAAGAGGCGCCGGTCGCTACGATTGCAGGTGGTGCAGATCGGCGCTGAGCGTCCGCGACCAGCCGTTCGGCGTCAGTTGGAAGTGGTCGTTATGCGATGGCGCAAAGCGACCCTGCGCCTCATGCCAGGTCAGCCTTTGGATCGCAATGCGCGGGCGCTCGATCCTGATGATGTTGCAGGAATTGCCTTCGCCACGCAGCCGCCCGGACGTCGCCGTTCCGGCTTGCACAAGCAGCATCGACCGGCCGGCGGCGCTGTATCGTCTGGCGCTCTCGCCGGCCCCGGCGACGTGCCCGTGGCCGGAAACGATCAGATCCACCCCGCCCTGCACGAAAGCGGCGACGGCCATATGCGCACGCCCGACGACGCCTTTGCCGCCGGCAAAGTCGAAGGGATGGTGCGTGACCACGATGCGCGTCGCGTCCGAGCCGGCACCGGCGAACCGCTTGCACGCGGTTTCGATTTGCCGCCGGTTGATGCGCCCGCCTTCGACCGTGAACGAGCGCGCCGTGTTGATGCCCGCAATCGCGATTTCATCGTCAACGTAAACCGGTTCATCCTCGCCGAAATGCCGTCGATAGGCGGCGAGCGGCGTGCGCCAGCGCGCCAGCACGTTATAGAGGGGAACGTCGTGATTGCCCGGGACGACGATCATAGGCAAGGCCATGCTGTCGAGAAACGCCTTCGCTTCGGCGAATTCGACGTCGCGCGCGCGTTGCGTCAGATCGCCGGAAACCACAAGCACATCGGGACTTGCGGCGGCGATGGCGTCCTTCAACGCCGGCAGCGTGGAGCGATCCAGGTGGCCGAAATGCAGATCCGAGAGATGAGCGACGATGCGCAGGGCCGACGTCCTCTACGGTTTCGAAGCGGCGGCGTCACGCACGGGTACGATCACGTTCAGCGCGCGCGGCCGGTTGACATAGTGCAAGGGCGAATCGAGCTCGGTGACTTCGCCGTCGATCGCGACGCTGACGCGCTTCGAGGGCGTTTCGATCCAGACCTCTCGGGTTTCCAATGTATCGAGTTCGCGCGGCTCAAAGCCGGCGAGCGATTTCAGCAAGAGACCCGGGAGCTTCATAAGCCCAACGCGCGGGGCGCGGCAAACCCACAGCTGTCCGCTATCCAACTGCGTCCGCTCGCCGAGCCGCACGCCGGCAATCTCGTATTTGTTGTTGCCGACGAAAGCGAACGGCGTCTCTCGCGCGCGCTCATGACGCTCGTCGACGAGAAGCCTCACATACAGGCGGGAGCGCCGCTTCGCCACGGCGAGCATGGCGGGCAAGGACGCCATCCACTTCCCATAGCCCCTGCTCTGCAAGTCGTCGCGCTGTTGCACGAACCACGGATAAACGCCGATGCTCGAGTTGTTCAGGAAGACGCGGCCATTCACCTCGCCGACGTCGACGCTGACGCGCTCGCCGCTGAACACGTTGGCCACGGCTTGTTCCAGCTCCAAAGGAATCTTCAAATCCTTCGCGAAGTGGTTGAGCGTCCCCAACGGCAGAACGCCCAGCGCGACGTCCGTACCGACGAGCGCGCTGGCGACGGCATTGATTGTGCCGTCGCCGCCGCCTGCCACGACGATCGTATGCTCATCGCGGACGGCTTGTTCGGCAAGCGCCGACAGGTCGCTTCCGGAAGCAAGAGTAATGCGCGCGACGACGCCCGAGTTTGCGAACAGCTCGCGTAGGCGTTCATCCATGTCCTGCGCCCGGTTTGAACCGGACGCGCCATTGATGATGCACGCAACCTTGGTTGGACGGGTGCCCAACGCGTTGCCCCGATATGCCAACCGAGCCGTGGTGCTGGTCGCGATCAGCCTTTGACGATCTTGCGAACCGTGTCTTTCGCCCCGCCGACGGCGTTTTGAACCTTGCCTTTGACCTTGTCGGCTCTGCCTTCGGCCTGCAGCTTGGCGTCGCCCAAGACCTTGCCCGCCGCTACCTTGACGGCGCCCTTTGCCTGGTTCGCCGCGCCTTTGATCCGATCCTTGTCCATTCTCTAAGTCCTCGTTGGGTTGCCCAAGCTCAACGCCCTCTCCACGGCGCCGGTTCCGCGCGGTTGCAGAATAAGCGCGGCGGCCGGCTCTGCGACGGCCGTCACGTCTTCCCGTCGAAAAGAGACATAGGTGTTGTAATGAGACAAATATCTCATTAAATCATCCGCCGCGGCAGGTGCCGCCGTTGAAAGGAAAAGTGTCATGCCGCTGACGCGGGCGCAGATGGACAGCAAAATGGACGAGCATTTCGGCTTTGAGCAGCGCGACGACGTCGCCGGCGTGCTGGCGACGCTGGCGCCCGACGTCGAACACGACATCGTCGGCTGGCCGTTCGGCCCGGCGCACAGCCGCGACGGCGCGCGCTCCTTCTACGAGGCGCTCTTCGCCGATCTCTCCGACGGCAAGATCGAGACGCTGCGCCGCCTCTACGGCGACAACTTCATGGTCGACGAATCGCGCTGGAAGGGCAGGGCGCCCGGCCGCCCCTTCGGCGTGGAAGGCAAGAATCGCCCGCTGGAATTTCGTTTGCTGCACGTGGTCGAGTTCACGCCCCAAGGCGACATCAGGCGCGAGAACGTCTGGGTCGACCTCGCCGCCATTCTTCAACAGCTGCCGCAAACCTGATCATGGCCAAAGCCGAAAAGACCGGCCGCTGGCAACAACGCCGCCGTACGCGAAAAGATCTGCTGCAAGCCGCCGACAGACTGATGAAGCAGGGGAAAAAGCCGACGTTCGAAGAGATCGCCGACCAAGCCGAAGTCTCGCGCGCGACCGCTTACCGCTACTTCCCGAATGTCGAAGCCCTGTTGCTTGAAGCGGGCCTCGATGTCGCCGTCCCGCTTGCACAGGATGTTCTGGCCGGCGTGGCCACCGACGATCCCGTGGTGCGCATGGAACGCGTCGATGCGGCGCTCCACCAAATGATCGCGGACAACGAGCTCCAACTTCGCCTGATGCTGGCGAACGCTCTGCAACAGCGCGCGATGGGAAACGGCACAGCCGAAACGCCGGTGCGTCAAGATCGCCGCACGCCGTTGATCGAAGCGGCCCTGGCGCCCGCCCGGGCGCGCTTCAAGGCGGCCGACCTTGAAAAACTGACGGCCGCGCTTGCGCTCATTGTCGGCACCGAAGCCATGATCGTCTTTCGCGACGTCCTGCGCTTGGACGACGCGAAAGCGCAGAAGATCAGACGCTGGGCGATCCGCGCTCTCGTCGACGCGGCGACGAAGCGCGCGTAGTCCTAGTAAGTCCGAACGCGGCCGTGGCCCTCATAGCACTTCGATCGCGCACCGCCCGCCTTCCACGACAGAACCAGAATGCCCTTGCAGCGATGGCCGGAGAATTTGGAGCTGTTCTCCAAATAATGCTCCGCGTCGGCGCGGGTTCGCATGTTGATCAGCCGCGCGCGTTTGGGCTTCGCGGGTGCATCGACGGTCTCGGCCTCGGCGCCCATCCGCACAATGATGCGCACGTCGCGCTGCACCCTCACCTGGTCCGGCGTCGCACTGCGAAAGCGCCGGTCGTAGGTGTCGTTATAGGTGCGCGTATAGCCGCCGAACAACCCGCTGCGCCAGCGCGAGTCCGACCACACCATCGGATCCGACGAACCGCGCGCCGCATAGCCACGCGCGCCTTCGCCGAGATAACGGTGCGTAAAATACCGCGCACCGCGCGCGTGGCATTTGCTGACGCCGAAGCTTGTACTTGAAACCATCGGATTGTCCGCACTCACGCCGCGGCACCCGCGTCCGGAGGCGTCAGCGCCGCCAGCCGTCGCTCCCATCGCCAAGACGGCGAGGAGCAAGCCATAAATGACTCTCACAATCACAACTCCCATTCATCTGGCGCCACAGAACGCGAGCGCCATCCCATTCATCGAGCACCACCGGGTTCCCCAACCCGATGCGAAATCCTAACACACGCCTGCGCGCACGCGAGATCGGATCAACGCACGAACGGCCGTTTCGGCTCTCCGCTCTGTGTCCCCGTTTTCTATGTTTGGTCGTGGCCCGTGTGGTCGGCGTGTTTCGAAACAAGGCGCGGGCGATGTCGTCACGCGTTAGGATTTGACCAACCTTTCCAGGCGTTCAGCCTTTCCAATTGGTTAACTTGTGCCGCGCTGAAACGAAAGCTGTTGGCCCATGCCGTGCAAACCCGTTCGCCGCAATCAAAGTAACGGGAGATTAACGAATGCGTACAGTTAACCTGGGCCTCGTAGCAGCCGCCCTTCTTCTCGGCAGCACGGCCTTGTCGTCGCCGGCCTTCGCAACTGGCGGCGGCAGCCAGAACCACACCTGTCAAGGCGGTCACAACTGCAACGACGGCGACACGATCACCAACAACAACTACGACAACGACACCTACAACCAAGGCGGCACGGCCTACGGCGGTAACGTCGACAACTACAACAAGAACGACAGCCACAACACGGCGACCGGCGGCGCTGGTGGAGCGGGCGGCGCAGGTGGTGCCGGTGGTGCCGGTGGTGCGGGCGGCACTGGCTACGGCGGCGCCGGCGGCAGCGCGACCAACTCGAACAAGAACGAAGCCAACAACACGAACATCAATGCGCCCGTCGCCCACGGCGGCGAAGGCGGCAAAGGTTACGGCGGCAACGCCACCGGCGGCAACGCGACCGGCGGTAACGCCACGGGTGGCAGCGCGACTGGCGGTGCGGCCAATGCCAACAACAACGGCAACGGCAATGGCAACGGGAACGGCAATAACAACGGCAACCTGAAGGACGTCGGCAACGTTTCCCACTCGGGCAACAGCTACAACGACAACACCGACATCAACAACAACAAGAACGAGCAGGATCAGAAGCAGAAGCAGAAACAACAGCAGCAGCAGAAGCAGTCGCAGGAGATCAAGAACTCGGGTAACAGCGAGATCAAAAACTCCGGCAACAGCTACAGCAACAACGAGAACGACAACTCGAACTCGAACAACGCCAGCCAGGAAACGAACGTCAACACCTACAACGAGCGCGCGCCGGTCAACACGGCGTATGCGGCGGGCCTCTCGGCCGGT
>JAEUMM010000008.1 GCA_016792645.1 Alphaproteobacteria bacterium
CTTCAAGATTAACATTGAACTCACCGACCGCGGCGAGCGGCACCTGATCACGGTCGAGAACGGCGTTCTGGTGCACGAGATGGGCGTGGTCGATCGCGCCGCCCAGGCAAGCGTGCGGCTGAAGCGGCCGGACCTCCTGCTTACGCTTCTGGCCGGCGTCCCTGCCGCTCCGCGCATCGCTTCAGGCGACATCGTGGTCGAGGGCGATGCGTCTCTCTATGAGGCGCTCACGGACCTGATCGAACCGGTCGTCGCGAACTTCGCCATCGTCACGCCTTGAGGCAGCGTACGGATCGAGCTCGGTCATGTGGTCCAACAATGCCGGACCGCATGTGGCACGCGATGTGGCGCACGCCACCCTTGTGCCACTTGTGCCGCTTGGTGGCGGACTAACGCGTTCTCAGTAGGACGGACGCCGCGAAGTGCACGGATGACGGACGCCGACCCCTGTCCGGTTTGTCCGTCATCGAATGACAAAGAAGAAAAGGCCGGGATTGCTCCCGGCCTTGGCCGTCCTCATGCCGGTGGTGATCGGCTTTAGAACGGGGAAATGATGTCGACGATCTGTTGGCCATAGCGCGGCTGTTGAACGTCGGTGATCTGGCCGCGGCCGCCGTAGCTGATGCGGGCTTCGGCCATCTGCGTGTGCTTCACTTCGTTGGTCGCGCTGATGTCCTCAGGGCGCACGATGCCGGAGACCGCCAGGTCGCGCAGTTCGAAGTTCACGCGCACCTCCTGATGGCCCTCGATGACCATGTTGCCGTTGGGCAGGATCTGCGTCACCACGGCGGCAAGCGTCAGCTCCATCTTCTCCTTGCGGTTCACCGAGCCCTGGCCGTCGGTCGTCGACTCGCTGCCGAGGTTCAGCGCTTCGGCCGGGTTGTAGGCGCTGGGCAAGATCGTGCCGAGCGCCGAGCTTTCCAGGCCGAACAGGTTCGTGATGTTCGCCGTCTCGTCAGACGTGCGGCTGCGCGAGGTTTGGTTCGACATTTCCGCCTTGTCGGAAATGTCGATCAGCACGGTCACGATGTCGCCGATTTTGGTCGCGCGCTGGTCCTTGAAGAACGAGCGGGCGCCCGCGGCCCACAGCGAGTTTGCCTGATAGTGCGGCTGCTCTTGGCGTGGCATCGGCATCGTCACCTGGCGGCCGCCGTTGCGGTCGCGCGGGTCGATGATCGGTGTCATGTCCGGGGCTTGGCCGACGGCATTCAGCTTGTCGATCGTCGAGCAGGCGCCGAGGAGGAGGGTCAGCGTGGCGGCCGCGATGGCTTTGGCGTTGCGCATGAGCGTGGGCTTTCTTCGTTGGTCGTTAGCGGGCGGCGAGGGTGGCGTTGGACACGACGACAGTCGCGGCGCCGGAGCCTGTCACGCGCGCGTCGATCGTACGGCGCGAGCGCGTGTTCATGACGGCCACCGTGTCACCGAGACCGGCTTCGGCTTGCGCCTGGCCTTGGGTGGTGAGCTCGATGCCGTCGACGGCGTAGGTCACGGTGACGAGCTCGCCCTTCTTGATCAGGATGGGCTTCTTCACGTCGTAGTTCTGCAGCGGCGTGTTGGCGCGCAGCATGCGGCGCGCCGCTTGGCCGGCGATGTTCGCGGACGAGGTCAGGATCTGCGAGCCCAAGCGGTCGGCCGGCATCTCGATGGTCGTGAGATCGGCCTCCGAAATCGTCTCGCCGGGCGCCACGTCGCGCAGCAAAGCCGGCACCGTGACGACCGACGCGGCGGCGCCGCCGATGCGGACGTATTCGCGCTCGCCGCCGGCGTTCGTATAGGCCAGCGCCGCCGTGAACGATTGGCGCGCGGGGTCGAAGGTGAGCGCCGCGATGTCGTAGCGGCCCTGCGCCGCGGCCGGCAGCGTGAGCTGATAGCCGGGATCGGCGAGCATCACCTTGTAGCGGCCGGGCGAGGGCAGGCGCGCGGCGATCGTCTCGCTGATGCGCGTCGCGATGGCGTCGGCCGTGACGGCCGTGTCGGCATAGGCTTGGCCCGCGATGGCGAGCGCCGCGACGGCCGCGAGGAGGATACGCATGGTCTACAAATCCTTCGGGTTCAAGAACGGCTGAGGCGGGCGGTCATCGACAGCATCTCGTCGGACGCCGTGATCACCTTGGAGTTCATCTCGTAAGCGCGTTGCGCCGTGATCAGCGCTGTGATTTCGGCGACCGCGTTGACGTTCGAGATTTCAAGGAAGCCCTGGTTCAGCTTGCCGAAGCCGGTCGAGCCCGGCGTGCCGGTCTGCGGCGAGCCGGAGGCCGCCGTTTCCATGTAGAGGTTCGAGCCTTGCGCCTCGAGCCCCGCTTCGTTCGGGAACACGGCAAGGTCGAATTGGCCGACCAGCGTGTCCGTCGTCTGGCCGGCGAGGCGCACATAGACTTGGCCTTGCGCGTTGATGGTCGTCGCGACCGCGCCGTCCGGAATCGTGATGCCGGGCTGGACGGTGTAACCGTCGGGGGTCACGATCATACCCTCCGCGTTCATGCCGAGGGCGCCTGCGCGGGTGTAGGCCGTCTCGCCCGACGGCAGATCGACGCGGAAGAAGCCGCGGCCTTCGATGGCGATGTCGAGATCCTTCTCGGTCGCGATCAAGTCGCCCTGGGTCGTGATGCGATAGACCGAGCCGGTCTTGACGCCCGAGCCGACTTGGATGCCCGAGGGGATTACCGTGCCTTGGTCGGACGAGGTTGCGCCCATGCGCTCCAGATTCTGGTAGAGCAGATCCTGGAAGTCGGCGCGCTGACGCTTGAACGCCGTCGTGTTCATGTTGGCGATGTTGTTCGAGATGACCTCGACGTTCAGCTGCTGGGCGAGCATGCCCGTGGCTGCGATGCTGAGCGATCTCATGGTCCGTTACTCCTCTATACCTTGACGTCGCCAAGCTTTTGCAGGGCTTTGCGCATCAATTCGTCTGTTGCGTTCAGTGTTTCGGTCGAATGCTGGTAGGCCCGCATGACCTCGATCATTTGCGTCATCTCCACCACCGGTTCGACGTTGGAGCGTTCGATCATCCCTTGCAGGACACGCGCGTTCTTTGGCGGCTCGGGCGGGATGTCGGCGCTGTAGAGGTTCTTGCCTTCCTTGTGCAGCGCGCCTGGCGGGAAGGCGACCAAACGGAAGCGTCCGACTATCTCGGCGCCCGCGGTGATCGTGCCGTCTTGTGCGATCTTGATGTCGGTCGTGTTGGGCGGCACGGAGATCGGACCGCCGTCGCCAACGACGGGGCTTCCGTCGGCGGTGACGATCTGCCCTTGCGCGTTGAGCTTCATGTGGCCGTCGCGCGTGTAGCGGTCGCCTCTGTCGGTGCGCACGACCAGCATGCCGTCGCCTTCGACCGCGACGTCGAACGCCGAGCCGGTCTGCAGCAATGGGCCGGACGTCATGTCGCGCAGGATGCCCCAATCGCGCACGAACGAAACGTCGCGCATCGATCCGCTGTCGGCCTGAATCTCGGCCAACAGTTCTTCAAACATCGGGGCTTCGCGCTTGAAGCCGGTCGTGGACACGTTCGCGAGGTTGTTCGCGATGATGTCCATATTCCGGCGTAGCGCGATTTGCGCCGACAATCCGACGAGTAATGCGTTTTCCATGTGCGGTCACCACTCCGCGGCGCCCATGTATTTGCACGGGTGCCGCTTCATGCTTAAGCAGCGCGCGTGCCAAACGACAAATGCGCGGAAACGCTGGTATTTCCTTGGTAATCTCTCGTTAAGCGGCGACGGATGCCCGGCATTATTTGCCGTGCAGCGAACCGAAATTTAACCAGACCGGCGCATTTTTACCCCGCGGAAACTGTAACCCGTCCGTACACGGAGTGGTGGGAAAGAATATGGCTGGCGACAAAGACGCCGAAAAGGACAAGGCCAAGGCGAAAGACGCCGAGGCGAAGACCGACGGCAAAGAGGGTGAAGCGGCGGCGGAAGCGGCGCCGAAGAAAAAAGGCCTTCTGGGATTCATTCCGACGATCAATCTGTCGCGCAAGACGCTGATGTTCGTCGTCGCGCCGGCGGTACTTGTCGTGGTGCTGGGGCTTGGCGCCTACATGTTCCTGTTCTCGGGCGGCGAAGAAGAAGCGGCCGTCGCGGAAGCGGGGCACGGCGAAGCCGGCCACGGCGGCGAAGGCGCGCACGGCGAAGGCGTCGCCGTGCATCCGGTGTTCTACGATGTGCCGGACATTCTGGTGAACGTCGCGACGGGTCAAGACAAGCCCGCGTTTCTGAAGCTTTCGGTATCGCTTGAACTCGAAGGCGAAGCTGAGGCAGCGAAGGCAGCGATTGAACCGGTAATGCCACGCGTCGTCGATCAGTTGCAGACCTACCTGCGCGAACTGCGCGTCGAGGACTTGAGCGGCTCGGCTTCGGTGTTCCGCCTGAAGGAAGAAATGCTGCGGCGCGTGAACCTGGCGGTGGAGCCGGTCAAGGTCAAAGATGTGCTGTTCCGCGAAATGATCATCCAGTAACCCGAGTAGCTATCCCCGTGACGACGAACAACGAACCCGGCGAAGTCAAATTGGAAGATGCGGGCGGCGACGCGCCGAAGCCCGACGCTGCGGCTGCACCTGCCGAGGGTGGAGCGCCAAGCGAGGCCAAAGCCGAAGGCGACGCGGCCGAGTGGGAGGCGATGCTCAACGAGAAGGGCGACAAACCCGCAGAAGACGGCGCGGCCGAGCGCGTCCTCAATCAGGACGAAATCGACAGCCTGTTGGGGTTCGACGCCAGCGGCGGCAACAGCCAAGAGCGCACGGGCATTCAGGCGATCGTCAATTCTGCGCTCGTCTCCTATGAGCGTCTGCCGCTGCTTGAGATCGTGTTCGACCGTCTGGTTCGCATGATGACCACGAGCCTGCGCAACTTCACGTCCGACAACGTCGAAGTGAGTCTCGACAATATCTCGTCGGTGCGCTTCGGCGATTATCTGAACTCGATCCCGTTGCCGGCCATTCTGGCCGTGTTCCGCGCGGAGGAGTTGGACAATTACGGGCTGCTCACCGTCGATTCCAACCTGATCTATTCCATCGTCGACGTGCTGCTGGGCGGACGCCGCGGAACGGCCGCGATGCGCGTCGAAGGCCGTCCCTATACGACGATCGAGCGGACGCTGGTGCAGCGGATGCTGGAGGTCGTGCTGCAAGATCTGAAAGTCGCTTTCGAGCCGGTGTCGCAGGTCCAGTTCCTGCTCGACCGTATCGAGATCAACCCGCGGTTTGCGGCGATCGCGCGGCCGGCCAATGCGGCGGTTCTGGTCAAGTTGCGCATCGACATGGAAGACCGTGGCGGGCGCATCGAATTGCTGCTGCCGTACGCGACGCTAGAGCCGATCCGCGAACTCCTTCTGCAGATGTTCATGGGCGAGAAGTTCGGCCGCGACTCGATCTGGGAGGGTCACCTTGCGACGGAGCTGTGGCGGACAAATGTCGAGATCGAGGCTGTACTTGACGAGTTGCCGCTGTCGCTCAACGACGTGATGAATTTTGAAGTGGGGCAAACGCTGCTGCTGAACGTCGGGCCGGAGGCGCGCATCGAATTGCGTTGCGGTGGCGTCGGGCTTCTCAACGGACGCATGGGACGCGTCGGCCATCAGGTCGCCGTGCGCGTTGAAAACACAATCAGAAAACGCCAGATGGCGGCGGGGATATAGTAATCATGGACACGGGTCTTGTTATCGACGTCGTCGTCATCGCCATGCTGGGCGCCACGATCTTCTACGCCCTCCGGCTTGAGCGCCGTTTGGCGAACATGCGCACCGCGCAATCGTCCCTAGCGGACGTTATCCGCGAACTGAACAGCTCCGCGGCGCGCGCGGAGGCGGGCATTCACGGGTTGAAATCGGCGGCTATTTCGTCCGGGCAAATGCTCGACGACAAGATCAAGCGTGCGCGCGCTTTGAACGACGAGCTGGCTCTGCTTCTGGAGTCGGGCGAGCGGCTGGGCCAACGGTTGGAATCCGCGCGGCCGCAAGCTGCGCCGCGCACGCCCGCGCGGGTCGGCGGTGAAGCGCTGCGGGCTCTCGGCGGTCTGCGCTAAAGAAAGAACACATACATGTCGTCGCGCGTTCGTCTTCTACCTGTTCTGATCGGCACTGCCGGGATTCTGTTGACCTTGCGGATCGGCGCGCTTGCGTCGAATGCCGCGCCTGAGCCAACGCCTGCGGCGTCAGCTGAGGAAGCGCAGCCGGCGGCGCCTGCTGCCGAAGGCGCTCATGCTCCCGCCGAAGCGGCGCCTGCGGCCGAACCCACGCCGAAGCCGAACGTCGTGCAGGCGCAGACAAAAGGCGAGGCGGAGGTTCTGCAGAATTTGAGCGAGCGGCGCGCGGCGCTCGATGAGCGCGAACACGATCTGACCATGCGCGAGCAACTGATCGGCGTGACGGAGAAGCGCGTCGAAGAGCGCCTCGCCGAATTGAAGGATTTGGAGACGCGGCTCAACGCCATGCTCGCAAAGCGCGACGAGGCGGAGGAAGAGCAGATGGCCTCGCTCGTCAAGACATATGAGAGCATGAAGCCCGCGGACGCGGCGCGCGTGTTCAACAAGCTGGATCGCAGCGTTCTTCTGAGCGTTGCGTCTCGGATGAAGCCGCAGAAGATCGGCGCGGTGATGGCGGCGATGGATGCGTCGAAAGCGCAAGATCTGACCGTCATGATGGCGCTACGGCTCAATCTGCAGCGGCAACGCGCTGCGGAACCGGCGCCTGTGGCGCAGCCGCAACCCGCGGCGCCTCCAAACCCTCCGCCCGCCTGATCCTTAACGCAGACTTAACCGCACGGTCGCTAGCGTCGGCCGGTTCCGGAACTCTTTGCAGGGCCTACTCTCGTTGCGCACGCTTTTGCCGATCGGCTTCGTGACGTTGGCGCTTGCGTCCTTGGCATTTGCCGAGGGCGCGGAGAAGCCGACCGTGAAGGTCAGCGCCGGTGCACAAGGTGGCTTCGGGCGCGTGACGTTCGATTGGTCCGATGACGTGAAGGGCCAAGGTCAGATCGTCGACGGCGTGCTGGTCGTTCGCTTCGACGAGAGTTTCGATGCGGATACCGATTTGCTGGCGCGCGCGCTTGAGCCCTATGTGGCGCTGGTGCGGCAGGACGCCGACGGGCGGACGCTGCGTTTTGCGCTGAAGGCGCCGGTGCGTTTGAAGAGCGCGAACCAGGGCACGCGCGTCTCGTTCGATCTCTTGCCCCCATCTTTTGCAGGCGATCCACCGGTGCCGCCGGCGCCCGATCCGACGACGCAAAAGGAAAGCCGTCAACTTGTCGTTCGCGTGACCGAGCGCGAGAAGACGACGCGCATGCTGTTCGATTTCCCGGGCAAAGTCGTTCACACGGCGAAGCTTGCGAACGGGAAACTGACCGTCACGTTTTCCAAAGAAGCGAAGGTCGACCTCAAGCGCTTCACGCAGTCGCCGCCCGGATGGGTGCGCGGCGCGCGGTCGAATGTTGCCGACGGGAAGTTGACGGTTGAATTCGATGTCGACCGGGAAGCCGACTTTCGCGATGCGAGCGAGGGCGATCAGATCGTTCTTGAACTCAGCGATCCAAAGACGGATGCCATGGCTGCGGAGACTGCCGCGACGTTGGCACCGAAAATTCTGATTCCCGATCAGACGGCCGACGCGGCGCCCGCACCGCCGGTGTTCGTGGCCGAAAAGATCATTCTCAAGCTGCCGCCGCGCAAAGGCGAGGCGTCGCTGCCGGTTGCTACGGCGGCGGTTGAGTCCGCCAAGCCCACGACAGTCGCCGAAGCAGCGCCGACGCCCGTGGACGCGAAGGTGGCGGCTGCGCATTCGGACGCGGCGGCAATCACCGTTGCCGATCATGCGGCCGATCCCGGTGCGCCGGTCGCGTCGCCGACGGATCCGAGCCCTTTGCCGCCGGCTCTGCGGCTGGGACAGAGCGATCTTGAAGCCGCGCTCTCGCCGTTGCCGGCTGCAACAGCTGCTGTGCCGGGGCAGGCGCGCGCGGAGATTTTCGGATCGATGCTGCGGCTTGAGCTGCCGTACTCGAAGTTGCCGCCGGCTGCCGTTTTCCGGCGCGGCTTGGCGATTTGGTTCATCGCGTCGAGCGGTGAGAATATGGATCTAAGCGCGCTGGCAGGGTTGCCCAACGCACCGGCCCGTGTGCTTTCGACGCCGGCTGAGATTGCGCCGGGGATCACCGCGTTCCGTCTTGAAGCGCCTGCGTCGATGTCGGTATCGACGTCGGCCGCGGGCAATAGCTGGGTGATCGCCGTCGGCAATACGGTGCCGGACATGCCTGCGCAGCTTCAGTTGGTGCGGCAGACGTCGGGCACGAAGACAAACCTGCGCGCCTATTTGCCCGGTGTGCAGCAAGTTGTTTGGGTGCGCGATCCCCAGACGCAAGATCGACTTGCGGCGGTGTTGAGCTATGCGCCGGCGCGCGGGTTGGCGACGGGACGTAACTTCGTCGAGTTCGCGGCTCTGCCGTCGCAACAGGGTTTGGCCGTGCAGGCGATCGCCGACGACGTGACCGTGACGGTTGACGGCACGGACGCCGTGATCGCGCGGCCGGCCGGGCTGAACATTTCGGACCAGCAATTTGCGCGCGCGGTGACGACGGATACGCCGACTTTCGCCAGCGGCGAAAGCCCGGCCTACGTGAATTTTGCCGCGTGGAGCAAGCCGATCGCAGAGACGCGGGCGGAAGCCGTGCGCAAACTCATGCGCCTATCGGCGACAAGCCCCGGCGGGATGAGTGCGCCGCGCATGCAGCTTGCGCGTTACTACATCGCCGAAGGCTTTGCTGCCGAAGGTCTGGGCGTGCTGGGCAATATCGCGCGCGAGGATCAAACGGCGGAGGCAACGCCTGCCTTCCGCGTGACGCGGGCGGTGGCGAACCTCATGATGGCGCGGCCGCGCGAGGCGCTGACCGATCTCAGCATGGAGGCGCTGGGCAACGACGCGCATGCCGCCTTGTGGCGCGGTCTGGCCGCGGCCGGGGTGCGCGATTGGCGGCTGGCGCGCAGCAATCTCATGACGGCGACGAAGATTTTGAACCGCTATCCGCCGGTGTGGCAGGCGCGTGCGCGTACGTCGCTGGCCGAGGCGGCGTTGGCGCTCAACGAGCCTTCGAGCGCGATGCAGGCGTTGGCCGGGATGCCGCAAGGCCCGTTGCCGGCCGACGTGGAAGGCGCGGCGAAACTCGTGCGCGCCGAACTCGACGTCGTATCGAACAAGATCGACGCGGCGATCGCCGCCTATGACGAATTGGCTGCTTCGGCCTATCGGCCGATCGCGATGCGGGCGAAGCTGGAAGGCACGGTGCTGAAATCGCAAAAGGGCAAGATCAAGCCCGAGCAGGCGATCGATGCGCTGGAGCGTCTGCGCTATCAATGGCGCGGCGACGAGACGGAGCTGAAAACGCTGACCGAACTCGGCAAGCTCTATGTCGAGAACAACCGCGTTCGCGACGGTTTGAACACGATGCGCGTTGCGGTGCGCAACTTCGCCAACTCGGACGAAGCGCGTTCGACGGCGGCGCAAATGAGCAAGATGTTCGAGGGGCTGTTCTTGGGCGGCAAGGCGGACGATCTGCCGCCGGTGCAGGCTTTGGCGCTGTTCTACGACTATCGCGAGCTGACGCCGGTGGGCTCGCAGGGCGACGAGATGATCCGCAAGCTTGCCGACCGGCTTGTCTCCGTCGATTTGCTGCCGCAGGCGGCGGAGCTGCTGCAGCATCAGGTGAGCAATCGTTTGGAGGGGATCGGCAAGGCGTCCGTCGCAACGAGGCTTGCGCTTATCTACCTGTTGGATCGCAAGGCAGAGAAGGCGTTGGCGGTCATTCGCGATACGAAGCAGACGCGGTTACCGGACGATCTGATCGCGCAGCGCAACCTGATCGAGGGGCGGGCGCTGGCGGACTTGAAGATGTATGACGATGCGCTCGACCTGGTCGCCGCGGACATGACGCCGGAGGCCGACCGGTTGCGTGCCGACATCTATTGGGATGCGCAGCGCTGGCCGGATGCGGCGGCGAAGGCCGAAACCATGTTGGGCACGCGCTATCAGGACTTGACGCCGCTGACGCAGACGGAGCGGGACGATTTGATGCGCGCGTGCGTCGCTTATTCGTTGGCCGGGGACGGCGCGTCGTTGGAGCGGCTGCGCACGCGATATGATCCCAAGATGGCGCAATCGCCGGACGCCAAGGCGTTCGCGGTCGTCACGCAGTCGCCTGACGTGACGGGCGACGATTACAAGAACCTCGTCAAGCGCGTGGCTTCGGCGGATACGTTGAGCGCCTTCCTGCAGGATTTCCGCGCGCGCTACGGCACCGGCGGGGTCACGAACAGCACGCTTGCGCCGACGCCTGCGGCTGCCATTACGTCTCCTATTGCGCCGGCGACCACCGCCTCGAACTGAACGTCAGCCGGCGATTTCAAGAGTTGATCGGCGGGTGACCTCGCGGTCTAGTGAGGCCTTCGAGGGAGGGCGTCATGCGGGTGTTCGCGATCGTTTGGGCGGCGTTGGTCTTGACGACCGTTGCGCACGCCGCGGAGGCGCGGCGCAGCGGCGACGAGATCGACGCCGAGGTCGCCAAGGTGATGGCGGCCACCGGCGCGCAGGGCTTGGCGATCGCGTATATCGAAAACGGCACGCCGGTTTACGTGCAGGCGTATGGCAAGCGCAACGCCAAGGGCGATCCGCTGCAGACGCAGACGATCATGTACGGCGCCTCGCTGACCAAAGCGGCGTTCGCACATATGGTCGTGCAGCTGGCGGATGAGGGGAAGATCGACCTCGACGCGTCGATTGCGACGTATCTGCCGAAGCCGTTGCCGGATTATCCGACGGAAGACAAGTATGCGCCTTGGAGCGACCTCAAGGGTGACGAGCGGTGGCGGCGTCTGACGCCGCGCATTTTGCTGACGCACAGTTCTGGGTTTGCGAATTTCGCGTTTCTGGAGCCGGACGGGAAGCTGCGCTTTCATTTCGAGCCCGGCTCGCGTTACGCCTATTCGGGCGAAGGGCTCATTCTCTTGCAGTTTGTGTTGGAGAAGGGGCTTGGGCTTGACGTTGGCGATGAAATGCAGCGGCGCGTGTTTGAGCCGTTCGGCATGACGGACACGAGCATGATGTGGCGTGCGGACTTCGCGAAGAATCTCGCCGACGGGTGGGATGCGAACGGTCGGGTCGAGCCGCATGACGAACGCAGCACGGTGCGCGCTGCGGGCTCGATGGATACGACGATCGACGACATCGCGCGATTGGCGGCGGGCTATGTCAACGGCGAAGGAGTCTCGCCGCGGGCGCGCGCGGAACTAACAATGGCCCATTTGCCGATCACGACGGCGTCGCAGTTTCCGTCGTTGCAGCCCGAATTGCCGCCCGCGAAACGACGCGCGGATTTGGCGGCGGGTCTTGGCGTTGTCGTGTTTCGGGGCCCGCAAGGGGCGAGCTTCTTCAAGGGCGGGCACAACGACACGACAGGCAACACCTGGGTGTGCGTCGAGAAGCGGCGCAGCTGTGTCGTGATCCTGGCGAACGACGTGCGGGCCGAGGCCGGATTTCCGCGGCTGGTGAAGTTTCTGCTCGGCGAGACCGGTGCGCCGTGGACGTGGGAATACGGCGATATGAAGTTCGTGCGCTAGACGGGTTTGAAGTCGAGGCCGAGGTCTAGGACTTTTGCCGAGTGGGTGATGGCGCCGGAGGAGATGAGGTCGACGCCGGTGGCGGCGACGGCGGCGATGGTGTCGGCGTTGATGTTGCCTGAGGCTTCCAGTTTGGCGCGGCCTGCAGTGCGTGTGACGGCTTCGCGCAGGGTGTCCGGCTTCATGTTGTCGAGGAGCACGGTGTTGGCGCCGTGCGTTAGGGCCTCTTCCAGTTGGTCGAGGCTGTCGACTTCGATTTCGACGTGGACCATGTGGCCGGCGCGGGTGCGGGCGGCGGTGATCGCTTGGCGCACGCCGCCGGCCGCTACGATGTGGTTGTCCTTGATCAAGATTCCGTCGTCGAGGCCGAAGCGGTGGTTCATGCCGCCCCCACAGCGCACGGCGTATTTCTCGAAGACGCGCAGGCCCGGCGTCGTCTTGCGCGTGCAGACGACTTTGGCTTTCGTGCCTTCGACGAGGGCGACGAGTCTTGCGGTCGCAGTCGCGATACCGGAGAGGCGGCCGAGGTAGTTTAACGCGACGCGTTCGGCGCTGAGGATCGGGCGGGCGGGGCCGGCGACGATGGCGACGACGTCGCCGCGCGCGACGTCTGCGCCGTCGGGGACGTGGATCGTGACTTTGATCGCGGGGTCGAGCAGGTGGAACGCGGTGAGGGCGAGGTCGAGACCGGCGATGCGGCCGGGTTCGCGCGCGGCGATGACGGCGTGCGCGACGGCATGTGGTGGGATTGTCGCTTCCGTCGTCAGGTCGCCGCCGCGGCCGAAGTCTTCGAGCAACGCGGCCTTCACCGCAGGCTCGATGATGAGGGGCGAGAGCGGTTCGACGGCGACGACCGGTTTTTTCATTTCACCGCCTGAAGTTTCGCGCGCGAGGCCGTGTGGACGGCTTCGGCGACCGTCTTGCGCACTTCGGACAGAGTCGTGAACGTGCGCTTGCCCTGTGCGTCCGTCTGCGGGTAGTCGCTGCGGAAGTGGCCGCCGCGGCTTTCG
>JAEUMM010000014.1 GCA_016792645.1 Alphaproteobacteria bacterium
AGAAGATCAGCGAAGGAGCGATGCCGGCGATTTCCATGAAATTGGGTGCGCCCTACAGGTGTTCGATGACGAGGCCGCTGACGCGGTTCGCCACGTCTTCAAGGCAGTCGGAAACCTTCTCGAGGTGGTCGTAGATCTCCGCGCCCTTGATGTAGGCCATCGCGTTCGCCTGCGCCGGGCCCTGCAGCAGGGCTTTCAGGCCGTTGAGGCACACCTGGTCGGACAGTTCCTCCACGTGGACGATCTCTTCCGTCAATGCGTTGAGGCGGGGTGCATTGGCGCGCATGGAGCGCAGCAGCGGGATGGCGTCGCCTGCCAGAGCCGTCGCTTTGACGATCAGGTCGCCCATCTCGCGCATCGGCGGTTCGAACTCCGTGACTTCGAAGAGCTGCACAGCCTTGGCCGTCTTGTTCATCTGGTCGACGGCGTCGTCCATCGAATTGATGAGGCCGCGGATGTCGCCGCGGTCGAAGGGGGTGATGAAGCTGCGGCGGATCGCTTGCAGCACTTCGTGCGCGATGAGGTCGGCCTTGTGTTCTTGGGCCACGATCTCAGCGCAGTAGTCGCTAACCTTCGGCCCGCCGTCGAGCATCCCGCGCAGCGCCCGTGAGCCCGCGATCAGGCACAGCGAGTGCTGGTCGAACATGTCGAAGAAGCGCTCTTCGCGCGGCATGATGCGGTAAAACCAACCCAGCATTCCGTCTCGCCCCTTAGGCCTTCAAGCCGATTGGGCGCGGGAACAGCCGTCGCCCTTGTCCGTGTGCGGGGCGTGTCTAGCCGATGGCGGCCCGCGCGTCATCTGACGTCGGCGCTCTCGTCCCCTGTTTTGAGCCTGCTTGACCTGTTACGGGGTTGGGTCTTTGGTGCGCGTCTCGCGATAGTCGAAGAAGGGGAATGACGTGGCTTTGTCTGGAGGGTGTCATTGCGGCGCGGTGCGTTATCAGATCACGGGAACGCCGAAGGATGTCGCTTTGTGTCACTGCGTCGACTGCCGGCGCAATTCCGGCGCGCCGGTGATGGCGTGGATCGGGTGCGCCGAGGAGACGCTGTCGATGACCAAGGGGACGCCGAAGGTGTTCAAGTCATCCGGCGCGACCTTGCGCAGCTTTTGCGGCGATTGCGGCACGGGGCTGTTCTATCGGAATGCGGAGATCTTGCCGGGGATCGTCGAGGTTCAGCTGGCGACGCTCGACGATGCGGAGGTTCTGCCGCCGACGTCGCAGATTCAGGTGGCCGAGCGGCTTGGCTGGATGAAGCGCGCGCACGAGTTGCCTGAGATCCAGCGGTTTCCGGAGTAGGTCACGGGGCGGCGGGCTTGCCCTCGGCGAGGTCGATGCCGTCGAGAAACAGCTTCCGATAGTCGGGATTGCGGAAGAGCGATACGCGTTCGCGCATGTCGATCGAGCTGATCTGACGGTACTTTGCGCTCGCGACTTCGGCGGCTTGCTTTTGCTGCAGGTGGCCGTAGCACGCGGTCAGCAGGGCGAGGTTGAACGACACCGCCGGCTGAAGTTGGATCGCCTCCGTCAGAAGACGCACGGCGTCGTCGAAGCGGCGCTGGTCGAAGCGGGCGAGGGCGATGCCGCTCAGCTGATGGCCGCGGTCGGACGAGCTGGGGTTCAGGCGCATCGACGTTTCCATGTGCTCGACCGCGGTCTCCGCCTCGCCCGCCGCGGCGCGCAGCCAGGCGCTCATCATCCAGGCCAGCGACGATCCCGGATTGAGCGCGAGCGAACGATCGATGAGTCCGGTCGAAATGGCGGCGTCCTCGTCCAGCGCTAGATAGATCGTGGCGATCCACGACAGGACGTCGGCGTCGTCGGACGCGAGTTGAACGCTGCGGCTCGCATAGTCCAAGGCCAAGCGGCGATGATGCGCGAGATCCTCCGCCCAGCGCGAGACGAAGATCTGGGAATGCGCGTAACCGGCGACGCTCAAGGCCTGCCCATACCGCGGATCGAGCGCGAGCGCGCGTTCGAGCAGCGTGAGCGCTTCGGACATCGACTCCTTCTCATAGGTGTCGACCAGGGCGACCGCCTTCAGATAGAGGTCGTAGGCGTCGATGTTCGTCGTCGGACGGCGGGCTGCGCGGCGGATTTCGGCGTCGCGCACCGTCGGTTCGATGACGCCGGCGACGCTGAGCGCCACGCGATCTTGCAGCGCGAAGACGTCATCCAGCGTGTCGTCATAACGTTCGGCCCAGATTTGCGAAGCGTCGGCGGCGTCGATCAGTTTGACGGCGATGCGGACGCGATTGGCCGCCTTGCGCACGCTGCCTTCCAGGACATAGCGCACGCCCAGGTCGCGGCCGACGATCTGAGCGCTTACCGGCTTGTCCTTGTATTGCTGCGTCGAGGCGCTGGCGATGACGAAGATCGAGCGGATGCGCGAGAGCGCGGTCGTGATCTCCTCCATCATGCCGTCGGTGAAGTAGGCTTGTTCCGGATCGTTGCTCAGGTTCGCGAACGGCAGCACCGCGATCGACGGTTTGGTGGGCTGCGTGGTCGCGGCGGCGACGGGTTGCGGGGACAGGCTGGCCGCGATGCCGGCCAGGGCAAAGGCCTCGATCGTCTCGGCCATTTTGTCGAGGCGCATCAAGCCGCGCGAGATCAGGCGCTCGACGACGGGGCCGCGGATCGTCTGGCGTACGGCCGCCGACACGAGCGCGCCGCCTGGATCGCTCTTGGCCATCAATCGCGCAGCGACGTTGACGCCGTGGCCCAGAAGATCGCCGTTCGGCTGCACGACGACGTCGCCGAGGTGAACGCCGACGCGCACCTTTGGTTCGCAGGTTTCGGCGAGCGCGAACGCGGCTTCGACGGCGCCGAGGCTTGAGGCGAACTCCAGCATGAAGCCGTCGCCGGCCGTGTTGAACACACGGCCACCGTGACGCGCCGCGATGGTTTCGATCACTTTGCGCAGCGCCGCGACTTCGGCCGTCGTCTTCGCCTCGTCGGCCTCCGTGCGCGCGGAGTAGCCTGCGACGTCGAGGGCCACGATGGTGGCGAGTTTGCGTGTTGCGTCGGTCATCGCGGCGGATGCTATGCGAGGCCGTGCGTTAACGCCAATCCGCTACTTGGGACCGATCATGTCTTCGGGCCGCACGATGCGGTCGAAGTCTTCGCCGTTGATGAGACCGGTTTTGAGCGCCTCTTCGCGTAAAGTCGTGCCGTTCTTGTGCGCGGTCTTCGCGATCTTGGCAGCGTTGTCGTAGCCGAGTTTCGGTGCGAGGGCCGTGACCAACATCAGCGAGCGGCGCAGCAGTTCGTCGATGTGTTTCTTGTTCGGTTCGATGCCGGCGACGCAATGATCGGTGAAGCTGACCGACGCGTCGGCGATGAGACGGATGGATTGCAGTACGTTGTGGATGATCACGGGCTTGTAGACATTGAGTTCTAGGTGGCCTTGGCTGCCGGCGATGGTGACGGCGACGTTGTTGCCCATCACCTGTGTGCAGGCCATGGTTAGTGCTTCGGCCTGTGTCGGGTTCACTTTGCCCGGCATGATGGATGAGCCCGGTTCGTTTTCGGGCAGCATCAATTCGCCGAGGCCCGAGCGCGGGCCTGAGCCCAAGAGGCGGATGTCGTTCGCGATCTTGAACAGCGACGCGGCCAGCGTGTTGAGGACGCCGGAGAATTCGACCATCGCATCGTGGGCGGCGAGGGCTTCGAATTTGTTCGTGGCGCTGGAGAAGGGGTAGCCGGTGATCTTCGAGACTTCGTCGGCGAAGCGTTCGGCAAAACCGGGCAGTGCGTTCAGGCCCGTGCCGACCGCCGTGCCGCCTTGGGCGAGTGGGTAGAGGCGGGGCAGGCTTGAGACGACGCGTTCGATGCCGAGTTCGACCTGGCGGGCATAGCCGGAGAATTCCTGGCCCAGGGTGATCGGCGTCGCGTCTTGCAGATGCGTGCGGCCGATTTTGATGATGTCTTTGAAGTCGTGCGACTTCGACAGCAGCGAACCGTGCAGGCGGCGCAGGCCCGGCAGCAGGCGGCGGTGGATTTCCAAGACCGTCGCGATGTGCATCGCGGTCGGGAAGCAGTCGTTCGACGATTGGCCGCGGTTGACGTGGTCGTTCGGGTGGACGGGTTTCTTCGTGCCCATCTCGCCGCCCAGCATTTCGATGGCGCGGTTGGAGACGACCTCGTTCACGTTCCTGTTGGTCTGCGTGCCGGAGCCGGTCTGCCAGACGACGAGCGGGAAGTGATCGTCGAGTTTGCCGGTGATGACTTCGTCGGCAGCCTTGGCGATCGCGTCGGCGACTTTCGGGTCGAGATCCTTCAGTGCGACGTTGGCGATGGCGGAGGCCTTCTTCACGACGCCGAAGGCATGGATCAAGGCGGGCGGCATGCGTTCGCCGCTGATCTTGAAGTTTTCGAGCGAGCGCTGCGTTTGCGCGCCCCAGTATTTGTCGCTGGGAACGGCGATGGGGCCGAAGGTGTCGGTTTCGGTGCGGGTCGCGGTCATCTTTGTCTCCTTGGGCGGAGAGGGATCACTTCTTGCGGAATTTGTCGAGGCTGACGACGGTGGGTTTGTCGTCGTGCGGTTCGGGCGGTTCGTCCGTTTCCTTCGCGACCGGCGCGGGCAGGGATTCAACTTTGCCCGACGGTTCGATCTTCGGCGCAGGCTTCTGCGCGGTGGGGGCGGGGGCGGCCATGCCTTCGGGGCGGATCTGGAAGCCGAAGTTTTGGCTCGGGTCGCGGAATTCGACGATGGCGTCGAAGGGCACGACGACGGTCTCGGGCATCTTGTTGAAGCTGAGGCCGACTTCGAAATCCACGTCGTGGACCTTCAGATCCCAATAGTGGTTCTGCAGCACGATGGTGATGAAGTCCGGGAAGCGCTCGCGCATCGTGTCGGACAGCTGCACGCCCGGGAAGCGGGTGTTGAACGTGATGAAGAAATGATGCGCCGCCATCACGCCGCCCTTGGCCGCGTGGGTGAGCGCCGCGCGCACGACGCTCTTCAGCGCATCGTTCAGCAGCGCCTGGTAACCGATGAAGTCCTTAGCCATCGCATGGATGTAGCGCCGGTGGCCGTTGGCTGCAAGGCGGGGCGGCGGTTCACCGCCCACTCCGTCACGGCGCCCCCCTACTCGTCATGGCCGGGCTTGACCCGGCCATAACGAGGTTGGGGTTGGTCGGGCTTGACTGCATTCCTTGGAATTCATATTATATTCCTAGGAATATGGAGAGCGGTTGTGGATCGGACGCGGGAATATGGGACGGCCTTTGCGGTGGCGGTCGTGCATGTGGTGTTGTTGTCGGTGGGGTTTTTGATCTTGGCGGATCAGTTTTCGTTTCCCGAGATTCTTCGTGCGACATCGCAGGAGCGGCTGGCACTGTTTCGCGAGCATCAGGCGTTGATCGTGCCGGCCTATTACATGATGGGCCTCTCGGGCGTGACGCAGATCATGCTCGCCGTCTTGTTTCATCAGAGTTTTGCGCGACCCGGGAGTACGTTGCTGACCGGCGCGCTGGTCGCCGGTGTTTTGGCGGGTGCGTTTCAGTTGATGGGTTTTATGCGTTGGCCGATTGCGGTGCCGTATCTCGCCGAGCAGATGGCGCAAGCGCCGTCGGCGGAGATGCAGGGGACGATCGCGCTGCTTGAAGGGTTGCTCAACCGCTATGCCGGGATGGTGATCGGCGAGCATCTGGGTTTCTTGGCGCAAGGGACGTGGACGCTTCTCGTCAGCCTTGCGATGTTCCGTGGGCGGTTGTTTGCTTGGCCCTACGGCTTGGTTGGGCTGGTGCTTGGGGTGCTGATCATCGTGAGCGCGTTCGAGCAACTCGGCGGGCCGTTTGAGGTGATCGGGTTCTTGTCCGCGCCGGTTTCCGCCGCGTGGCTGGGCTGGCTTTTGATGTGCGGCATTTCGTTGGTGCGCACGCGAGCCGATGCGCAAGGGCCGAAGTTCTTTCTGGTGTCGGCGTTGGCGATGGTTGTTGTGATGGGCGCGCTTGTCGTGCCGGCTGTTGGCTGAGGAGAAAAATCAGATGGCTACGCGTCGTACGTTTCTTCGGATTGCCGGAACTTCGGCTGTCATTCTCGCGGCCGGTGGCGCCGCGCTGACGCAGGTGGATCAGATGCCGGACGCAGCCGTCGAGGCGTGGCGCGGGCCTGCGGCCAGCATCAGCGATCCGCGCGTGCGCGCGATTTCGTATGCGCTGCTCGCACCCAATCCGCACAATATGCAGGCATGGATGGCGGATTTGAGCGAGCCTGGTGTCGTGACGTTCGTGTGCGATCCGGCGAGATTGTTGCCGCAGACCGATCCGTTCTCTCGGCAGGTCGTTATCGGCTGCGGCTGTTTCTTGGAGCTCTTGCGGATCGCAGCGGCGGAGCAGGGTTATCGCGTCGACCAGCAATTGTTTCCGCAAGGCATTTGGCCGGAGAACGCGGTCGGCGATACGGCGCTGGCGCGGCTGACGTTCGTGAAGGACCCGAACGTCGCGCGCGATCCTTTGTTTGCGCAGATTTTGCGGCGGCGGTCGGTGAAGGTGCATTATCGCGCCGGCGAGGGAGCGAGCGATGCGCACGTGGCGGCGCTGGCCGGTGTTGTAAGCACGCCGGTTTCGTTTGCGTCGACGCGCGTGCCGGCCGAGGTCGCGCGGTTGAAAGCGATCTGCGTGGCGGCCTATCGGGTCGAGGCGACGACGCATCGCACGCATATGGAGACGGTCGAGCGGTTGCGGATCGGCGCGGATGCGATCGCGCAGCACCGAGATGGGTTGTCGATTCACGGACCTGGAATCTGGCTGCTCAAAACTGCAGGTTTGATGACGCCCGCGGCGTTTGCCGATCCGACATCGCTTGCGTTCAAGCAAACGATCGATCTTTACACCGGGTGGATCGAGAACTCGTGGTCGTTCGGATGGATGACGACGGCCGTGAACGATCGAGCGGCGCAGATCGCGACGGGGGTGGCTTACGTGCGGGCGAATCTGATGGCGACGGAGGCGGGGCTTGCGATCGCGCCGCTCAGCCAAGCGTTGCAGGAGTTTCCCGAGATGGCGCGCGAGATGCAGGCGATGCTTGCCGCGACGGGGACACCGTCCGGTCATACGTTGCAGATGTTCTTCCGCATGGGTTATGCCGATCCCGCGCCGGCGACGCCGCGGCGGCCTCTCAACGATTTCATTCGAGCGTAACATCACGCATGGGTCGACAAACAGAAGCGCAGGCGCTACTCGGCTGGCGCATTTTCAATTGGATCGGGATCATCGATCAACTCGCCACGGCGCGCGCCGAGCGGACGCTCGCCGAGTTGAAGCTGCCGTTTCCGCAGTTCGTGATGCTCAATCACTTCAGTCACCGGCCGCAGGAGGCGAAGACGGTGACCTCGGTCGCTGCGGCTTTGCAGCAACCTCAGCCGGGCGTGACGAAGACGATCCAAAAACTCGTCGCGCGCAAGTTTCTGAAATCGGATCCGGCGCCGGGCGATGCGCGGTCGAAGCTGCTGACTGTGACACCGAAGGGGCTTGAGATTCATCAGCGCGCGATCGCGGCGTTCGTGCCGCGTTTCGCCGAGGCATTCCAAGGTTGGGAGGACCAGGAGATGGAGGATTTGGTCCGCCATCTCGACCGGCTGAAAATTTGGATGGATTCGAAGGGGCGGGAGTAGTCTGGGAGCGCGGGCGTCCCGCCCGCGCTCCCAGACTTAGTGCAATACCGGCAGGGCTTCGAGGGAGAAGGGTTTTAGGTCGTTGAATTTTCCGGCCTTCACCAGTTCGGCCCAGTTCGGGTTGACGATGAGGGCGCGGCCGACGGCGACGAGGTCGAAGTCGCCTCTGCTGAACATTTCGATGAGGCGATCGAGCGACGCGGGGCCGGCGGGTTTGCCGCCGTAGGTGGCGATGAATTCTTCGTTGAGGCCGACCGAGCCCACCGTGATCGTGGGGAGGCCTGTGATCTTCTTCGTCCAGCCGGCGAGGTTGAGGTCGGAGCCTTCGAACTCAGGATCCCAAAATTTGCGCGTCGAGCAATGCATGCAGTCGACGCCTGCTTTCACCAGCGGGTCGAGGAATTTTTCCAACGCTTGCGGCGTGGGCGCGAGTTTGATCGTGTAGTCCTGCTGCTTCCATTGCGACCAACGCAGGATGACGGGGTAGTCTTTACTCACCGCGCCGCGGATCGCTTTGATGACGTCGACGGCGAATTGCGTGCGCTTGACCATGTCGCCGCCGTAGTGGTCGGGGCGTTCGTTGGTGCCTTCCCAGAAGAATTGGTCGATGAGGTAGCCGTGCGCCCCGTGCACCTCGACGCCGTCGAAGCCGAGTTCTTCGGCGTGGCGCGCGCTCGTGGCGTAGCCTTTGATCACTTCGTCGATGTCGGCCGTCGTCATCGGTTCGGTGACTTTCTTGCCGGGCTTGGCAAGGCCCGAAGGGCCGACGCCTGTCAGATGCGGGTTGGGGCCCGCGCCGGGCTTGCGCATCAAGCCTGTGTGCCAGAGCTGCGGCATGATGAGGCCGCCTTCGGCTTTCACCGCCTTCAACACCTTCGCCCAACCGTCGAGCGCGTCGCCGTGAAAGTTGGGGACGTTGTGGTCGTTCAGCGCGACGGGATGATCCGGCGCGACGCCTTCTGTGATGATGAGGCCCACACCGCCTTTCGCGCGTCTGCCGTAATAGGCAGCGACGTCGGGGCCCGGGATTTGGTCGGGGCTTTTGGAACGCGTCATCGGCGCCATGACGATGCGGTTTGGGATGGTCAGGTTCTTCAGCTTGAACGGCGTAAAGAGCGGGGCAGGGGATAAGGACATGAGGGTGCTCGACGTTGAATGACAGGATGGCGCATCGAGCATCCGCCTACGGATGATTGCAAGCGGGAATTGCGGGTGGGCGAATTACGCGCGTGCTAACGTGAAATTGCGCCGGTGCTCGATTCGAGGCCGGCGCAGTGGCTCACGCAGGAAGGGGCATTCGTATGCTGAAAGAATTTAGGGAATTCGCACTCAAGGGCAACGTCGTCGATCTCGCCATCGGCGTGATCATCGGCGGCGCGTTCGGAACAATCGTCAGTTCGTTGGTCGGCGACATGATCATGCCGCTGATTGGCGCGATCGGCAGCGTCGACTTCTCGAACTACTTTGTGCCACTCAACGAAGCCGTTACGTCGCCGGTTCTCGATGAGGCTAAGAAGCAGGGCGCGGTACTTGCGTGGGGCAAGTTCGTCACGGCGTGCATCAACTTTGCGATCATCGCCTTCGTGCTGTTTCTGGCGGTGAAGGGCATCAACAAATTGAAGCGCGAGACGCCGCCGGCCCCGGCGGCCCCGCCTGAGCCGTCGGCCGAGACGAAGTTGCTCACGGAAATTCGCGACTTGCTGGCTAAGCGTTAAGCGCGACCGCTGAGTTCGTCTCAACGCCGGGGCATCGGCCCCGGCGTTCGTGCGACTCGTGCGTTAGGCGCGGGCTTCGTGCAAATCGTCGCCGCGCCAGATGCGGTGCAGACGATCGCGCAGGTACAGTTTTTCCTTCTTCATTTCCATGATGCGGATCGAATCGGGCAACGGGGCCGAAAGTTCCCGGTCGATCTCGCGTTCAAGCTCGTGGTGGCGCTTGCGCAGACGCAGGAAATGATACTCGTTCATGACAGCTCCTCTTAAGGCTTAGGGAGCGCCGTGTGAGCGAGGACCATCCCCACACCGTGCCACGACGATCCGTTTGCGGTCCGACATCGCGATCGTCGCTTATCGCCAGAGGGGCCCGGCCCGCATTGGTTGACTTGGGGGTACCTCTTGTCGATTCAAGGACAAGGGGAGTAGGGCTATTCAAGATTTTTCGTTCGCAATTGCGAACGATCGGAGCGCGATGGACAGCAAGGTCGAGCCTGAAGCCAAGGCTGTGCGTGAGAGCAGGCTGTTCGACGTTTTTCGTCATCGCAACTACCGCCTCTTTTTTGCCGGGCAATCGATCTCGCTGATCGGGTTTTGGATGCAAGCGATTGCACAGTCGTGGCTTGTGTATCGGTTGACGGATTCACCTTCTCAGCTGGGCCTCGTCGCGTTCGCGGGCCAGGCACCGATGTTGTTGATCACGCCGTTTGCGGGCGTCTTCGCCGATCGGCTCGATCGGCGCCGGATCCTGTTTGTCACTCAGATCGCGATGATGGCGAGTGCGGGTACGCTCGCGGGCTTGACGCTCAGCGGCGAGGTCCATGTATGGCACATCGTTCTGTTGGCGCTGGTTTCGGGTACGGCGAACGCCTTCGATGTACCAACGCGACAGTCTTTCACGATCGAAATGGTCGGGCGGGCCGATTTGCCGAGGGCGATCACCCTCAATTCCATCATGTTCAATGCCGCCCGGTTGGTTGGTCCTGCACTGGCGGGCTTGCTCGTCGCCGCGGTCGGCGAAGGTTGGTGTGTGGCGCTGAACGCGGTTTCCTATTTGGCCGTGCTCGCAAGCCTGGCGATGATGCGGGTCGAGCGCCAGCCGGCGCGTGAACCCAGCCATCCTCTAAGCGATTTGCGCGACGGATTCGTCTATGTGACGACGCACCCGCAGACGCGAACCTTGTTGGCGCTGCTGGCGAGCGCGAGCTTGTTTGGAACGTCGTATGTGGCGCTGATGCCGGTGTTTGCGCGCGACGTGTTGCACGGTAGTTCCGACCTATTCGGCTATCTGATGGCCGCGGTCGGCGCCGGCGCCCTCATGGGTGCGCTTGGCATATCGCGTCTGCCGCACGATCTGTTGGTGCGGGTGCCGTTCGTGGCGGCGGCGTTATTCGGCGGCTCGCTCGCGGCGTTTTCGCAGTCGGCGAGTTGGTGGCTGTCGTGGCTGCTCTTGGTGCCGGCCGGGTTCGGCATGATGGCGATGGGGATTGCCACCAACACGCTCATTCAGGGATCGATCGCCGATGCGATGCGCGGCCGGGTGATGGCGTACTACGTCATGTCGTTCATCGGGATGATGCCGATCAGCGCGCTGATCTCTGGCTGGGTGTCGCATCAGATCGGAGCGCCGAACACGCTGGCGATCGGCGGAACGTTGTGCGTGGTTGCGGCGGGTGTCGCCTACCTGCGCAAGTAAGGTGGAGGGGCTTCTGTTGCCCGGCGCCCCTCCGAGCCGCGCTTACCTATTAGGCAGCGAGGGCCATTTCATTGTCGTTGGCACCTATACAGACAGCCCGATAACGGTGAGCCTTGCCGAGCAAAAGCAACGTCTTTACGCGTCCGTCGATCCTATTTCGCCCCCACAGCTGAGCAGGTTCTCCTGCGCAGGTGGTGGAGGCGCCGGGTACCGCCCCCGGGTCCGAGCCGTTTATTACACGCGCGTTTATCGCCATAGCCGGCGAACCGGCACGTCTTATATAGGCGCTTCGGGTTAAGAGTTGAAGTGCCTGGGGACGCCTCATTTCTGGGCCTTCAGCACGCGTTTGCGACGCGGTAAGATTGAAGACGATTCAGGACAGTCGCCGATGCGCCAGTATCTCGATCTCATGGAACATGTGCTGCGCCACGGCGTGAAGAAGCACGACCGCACGGGAACCGGCACGATCTCTGTGTTCGGGTATCAGATGCGGTTCGATCTGGCGGATGGGTTTCCGTTGGTGACGACCAAGAAGCTGCATCTGAAGTCGATCGTGCATGAGCTGTTGTGGTTCCTGAAGGGCGATACGAATGTCCGCTACCTGCAGGACAACGGCGTCAAGATTTGGGACGAGTGGGCGGACGAGCGCGGCGATCTGGGTCCCGTGTACGGCGCGCAGTGGCGGTCTTGGCCGGCGCAGGATGGGCAGACGATCGATCAGATTTCGAAACTGATCGAGATGATCAAGCGCAATCCGGACTCGCGGCGGTTGATCGTGACGGCTTGGAACCCGGCGCAGGTGGACAGCATGGCGCTGCCGCCGTGCCACTGCCTGTTCCAGTTCTATGTCGCGGAGGGGCGGTTGTCCTGCCAGCTCTATCAGCGGTCGGCCGATATCTTCCTCGGCGTGCCGTTCAACATCGCGTCGTATGCGTTGCTGCTGCAGATGGTGGCGCAGGTGACGGGGTTGAAGGCGGGCGAGTTCATCCATTCGTTTGGCGATGCGCATCTCTATCTGAACCATATCGAGCAGGCTGAGTTGCAGCTGTCGCGCGCGCCGTATGCGCTGCCGCGCATGCACATCAATCCGGCCGTGAAAGACATCTTCGGCTTCAAATACGAAGACTTCCGGCTTGAAGGTTATCAGGCGCATCCGCATATAGCGGCGCCGGTGGCGGTGTGAGCGCTGGCCTGACGATCCGCGCGGCAAAGCCTGCGGATCGCGACCTTGTGTTCGCCTTCATTCGCGATCTTGCCGAATATGAGAAGCTGCTCGACGATGTCGTCGCGACGCCGGACGATGTTGCGCGGGCGTTGTTCGCGCCTCATCCGCGCGTGTTCTGCGATCTGGCGGAATGGGACGGCGCGCCCGCGGGATTTGCGTTGTGGTTCTACAATTTTTCGACGTTTCGCGGGCGGCACGGGATTTATCTCGAAGATTTGTTCGTGAAGCCGGCGTTTCGGGGCAAGGGGATTGGTAAGGCGTTGCTCGCGCATCTTGCCAAGCGCGCGGTGGCTGAGGGCTGTGCGCGGGTCGAGTGGTGGGTGCTCGATTGGAACGAGCCGTCGATCAAATTCTATGAATCGCTCGGCGCTATTCCGATGGAGGAGTGGACGGTGTTCCGGTTGACCGGCGATGCGTTGAAGCGGTTGGCGGGATGAAGACGCCGGTCGTCGCGCTGATTGTGGCCGTCGCCGAGAACGGCGTTATCGGGCGCGACAATGCTTTGCCCTGGCGCATTCCCGAAGACATGAAGTGGTTCGTGGCGCGGACGAAGGGCAAGCCTTGCGTCATGGGGCGCAAGACGTGGGAGAGTTTTCCGAAGAAGCCGCTGCCGGGGCGGACCAACATCGTCGTGACGCGCGACGCGGCTTACAAGGCCGACGGCGCGGTTGTCGTTGCGTCTTTGCAGGCAGCGCTTGACGTGGCGGCGGGTGAAGATCCGGAAGAGATTATGATCTTGGGCGGGGCGGAGATCTACGCGCAAGCGTTGCCGTTGGCGGGGCGGATCTATCTGACCAGCGTTCACGGCGAGGTTGCGGGCGATACGACGTTCCCGGCGCTCGACCGCGACAATTGGAATGAAACGATCGTCGGCGTCTACCCCTCGTCAGCGGAGCGGCCCATCGGCTACAGTTTCATCATCCTAGACAAAAAATGAGAGGAAGCGCCGATGACCGTCCGTGAGATCGCCTCTGGTTTGAGATTCCCCGAAGGTCCGATCGCGATGGCGGACGGTAGCGTGATCCTGGTCGAGATCGCGCGGCAGTCGTTGACGCGGGTGTGGAACGGGAAGAGCGAAGTGATTGCGACGCTCGGCGGCGGTCCGAACGGTGCGGCGCTTGGGCCGGACGGCGCGGTCTATGTCACCAACAACGGCGGGTTCGAATGGCATGACAACGGCGGGCTGTTGTTTCCCGGCGATCGTCCGCATGATTACACGACCGGCCGCATCGAACGCGTCGATCTGAAGACGGGCAAGTTCGAGCGCGTCTATGACAACTGCAATGGCTTGCGGTTGAACGGGCCGAACGATCTGGTGTTCGACGGCAAGGGCGGTTTCTACTTCACCGATCTCGGCAAGCAGTACGGGCGTCTGCATGACCGTGGCGCGGTGTACTACGCGACGGCGGATGGGAAGAGCATCAAGGAGATCGTGTTTCCGATCGACACGCCGAACGGTTGCGGGCTTTCGCCGGACGGCAAGACGCTTTACGTCGCGCAGACGATGGTCGGGCGGTTGATGAAGTTCGACATTCAGTCGCCGGGCGTGGTGGCGCCGCCGACCGGGCCGCTGCAGGGGACGCTCGTGTGCGGGCTGCCGGGTTTGCAGCTGTTCGACTCGCTCGCGGTTGAAGCGAACGGACGTGTGTGCGTCGCGACGATCGCGTTTCCGACCGGCGGCATCTCGTCGATCGCGCCGGACGGTTCGTATGAGCAGACGATGTTTGCCGATCCGCTGGTGACGAATATCTGCTTCGGCGGGGCCGATCATAAGACGGCGTATGTGACTTTGTCGGCGACCGGCAAGCTGGTGGCGACGGAATGGGCGCGGCCGGGCTTGAAGCTTCATCACGGCGCGTGATGAGCGGCGAGGTTCATACGGGCGGATGTCTGTGCGGCGCCGTGCGCTTTGAAGCGCGCGGACCAGCGAAGTGGACCGCATACTGTCACTGCAACTCGTGCCGGAAGCATACCGGCGCGCCGGTGTCGGCGTTCGCCGGGTTCGAGCGCGCGCAGGTTTCGTTCACGAACGGCACGCTTTCGACCTTCTCTTCGTCGCCGGGTGTGCGTCGCGGGTTTTGTTCGGCGTGCGGATCGACGCTGACCTACGAAGGCGATCGTTGGCCCAGCGAAGTTCACTTCCATGTCGGCGCTTTTGACGCACCGCAGGACTTTGCACCCAAAGGGCACGCGTTCGCGGAAGAGCGCCTTTCGTGGCTGCATATTGCTGAAATTTAATGGCGAAGCGCGCGCTCTAAACGCCTGGTCGCTTGCACGGGACTTCGCAGCGCGACTACATGCGCGCCTCGTCTGATTCACAGACGTCGTTCTAAAAAGAAAGTAAGGGAAGACATCATGAAACGTATTCTGGCAGGCGTTGCCATTGCCGTGTTCAGTACGTCGCTCGCGTTCGCGGCGGCGGAAGACCCGATGGCGGTCCGCTACGAGAACACCGTCACCGTCACCAACGCCAAGGGCGAAGTGACGAAGCTGCACTACAACAAGGACGGCACGCTTGCGGTCGTGAACCCGGACGGCACGAAGGGCACGGGCAAGTGGGCGATGAAAGCCGACAAGCTTTGCATCACGCCGGACGCGGGCCCGACGGCGGGCAAGGAACAGTGCAGCGCGTTCGCCACCGGCAAGAAGGTCGGCGACACGTGGGAGCAGACCCTCGCCGACGGTTCGAAGGTAAAGGTCGCGATCGTCGCCGGCCGCTAAGCGCCGCACAATCGTCTTCTTGAAGCCGGCGCCGCGAGGTGCCGGCTTTTTTGCGGCGCTCGCGTGTAATTGACAAATCGTCAAATTTGATGTTTCGTCAATTTATGAAGAAAGTACACAGCATTCTTCCCGCAGGGACAGGCAAGCGCGGCCGGACGCTCGATCTTCTGCTGACGGCGGCGCAGCGGCTGCTGCTGGAACGCTCGGCGGGGGCTTTGTCGATCACCGACGTCGCCGCACGAGCTGAGGTCGCGCCGGGTACCTTCTACAACTACTTCGACGGTGTCGATGCGTTGGTCGATGAACTCGGACGGTTGCTTGCGGTTCATCACGGGCGCTTGCTCAAGGTGGCGATAGCGGCGGCGAAGGATCCAGTCGACGCGTTCGCTCTCAAGACGCGACAGTCTTTGCGCTGCATTTCCGAGTCGCAGGCTTATGGCCGGCTGTTGTTCGATGCGGGACTTCCGGTCGATCGTTTTCTGGGCGGCTTGCGCGACGATCTGCTTGCGGACATCGCAGCCGGCGTGGTGGAGGGCGTGTTCCGGTCCGACAATCCGAAGCTGGGCGCCAGCATCGTCTCCGGCTGCATATTGGGCGTCGCGCTTGATCTTCATCGCGGACGATTGACGAAGGCTGCGATCGACGATGCGACGCGGGAGATGTTGACGCTGCTGGGCGTGCGGCCGGTGGCGGCGGAACGTGTTGCGCATGCTCCGGCGGTGTTCGCGCCGCCGCCTGCGTTTCCACTGACGTGGCTGTCTCTTGCGCCGGCGAAGGTGCCCTCGTGAAGCGATCGTTGTCGAAGGGCGTGGTGATGGAGAACGGCGCGCGCGGGTTCGACGCGGCTGTGCTGGGGACCAGCTACAACGCGCGTGATCTGGGAGTTCGGCCGCGTGTGTTGGTGCAGGCGAACACGATCGACGACGTCGTCGCGGCGGTGAAGCGCGCCGGGCGCGAGAATCTGAAGATCAGCATTTGCTCGGGCGGGCACAGCTGGGCGCAGAACCACCTGCGCGACGGCGGCTTGATGCTCGATCTGTCGCGGCTGGACGAGCTGCAGATCGACGTTGCGGGCAGGCGCGCGATTGCGGGGCCGGGCAATGACGGCAGCCGCGTGAACGCGCGGCTGATGAAGCATGGGCTGTTCTTTCCCGTCGCGCATTGTCCGGGCGTGGGGCTCGGCGGGTTCTTGCTGCAGGGCGGGTTCGGTTGGAATAGCCGCGCGTTGGGTCTCGGCTGCGAGAGCGTCAGCGGGATCGACGTCGTGCTTGCCGACGGCCGCCTGGTGCACGCGAATGAGCGCGAGAACGCCGATATTTTTTGGGCGGCGCGTGGGGCGGGGCCTGGGTTCTTCGGCGTCGTGGTGCGCTTTCACTTGCGGCTACATCCGATGCCGAAGTTCGTCGGCATGGTGCTGCAGGTGTTTCGCATGAAGCATCTGGAAGAGGTGTTTTCGTGGGCGGAGACGGTGGCGCCCGACGTGTCGCGTGCGGTCGAATTTCAGATTTTGCTGACCAGCGGCGCCTTCGGTTTGTTTGCGCCGGGGATCGAGGTCGCCGTGCCGGTGTTGGCGAACAGTTGGAAGGAGGCGCGGGAGGCGACGGCCTATCTGACGGAGAGCCCCATCCGGAAGAAGGCGAGCATCGCGCTGCCCTTGCTGCCCGTTTCAATCGGGCTGATGCAGCGCGGCGCGGCGCGCACGCATTTCCCTGACGGTATGCACTGGTGCGTCGACAACATGTGGACCAACAGCGCGATGGCGCAGCTGCTTCCCGGCTTGCGGCGCGTTGCGGACACGTTGCCGCCGTCGCCCAGTCATGCGCTGTGGCTGAACTGGCGGCCGCCGGCTTCGCGCGGCGACATGGCGTTTTCGGTGGAAGCGAACACGTACATCGCGCTCTACGGCGAATGGCGGCGTGCGGCGGATGACGCGAAATACGCCAATTGGGCCACGGATCATATGCAAGCGATGGCGTCGATGAGTGCGGGCATACAGCTTGCGGACGAGAATTTGGGAAAGAGGCCGGCGCGCTTCTTGAGCGATACGCATATGGCGCGGCTCGATCGGTTGCGCGCGACGCATGATCCTGCAGGCCGCTTTCACAGCTATAGGGGGCGCCTATGAAGGGCAGCAAGCCGATTGCCGGTCGTCATCTGGGTTGGAGCCAGAAAGATCTCGCGACGAAGCCTTATGCGAAATTCTGGAATCCGGATGTTGCGCCGGTCGCAGATCATGTGCGCGACGCGCTGGCGCAAGGGCCGGTGTCGGAAGAGTTGCTGCCGCCGTTGTCGGCGGCGCAGGACGTGTTCTTCGGGTCCAGCGTTGCGTTGGTGGACGGGTTCTCGCTCGTCGCGGACGGATCGCTGCGCGTGGCGTCTGACGTCGACATGCCGGGCGTGACGCCTACGATGATCGACTGGTGGTTCGGTTGGCACTCGGACAGTCCGGAACGCTACAAGCTTTGGCATCCGAAAGCGCATGTTCATGCGACGTGGGCGAAGACGCCGCCTGAAGGCGCGCAGGGCCGCGCGCGGTATGTGGGCTACACGTCGATCGTCGACGAGTATCTGGGCAGCACGCTGGTGCGCGGCGCGATCAGCTTTGTGCCGCCGGAGACGATCGGCGTCCGGCATGACAGCCTGAAGGAAGGCGGCGATGCGACGATGGTATGTGCGCAGTTGGCGGTTCCGGGAACGCCGTTCACCGTCGGCACGCTTGCGCATCTGGTGCGGCGCACGTCGACGGGCAGCGTCATGCGCTCTCGCTTTTGGATGGGCGGCTCGCATGTGAAGGGCAAGGGGCCGATCTCTGCGGTCGCTGCGGGGTTGGGGCGGCGCATGTTGAAGGCCAGCGCCGATGACGGCCGTGCGCTGCTCGTGCATTGCACGCAAGAGATGGCGCATCTCGCGACATTTCTGCCGGCGCTTTTTGCGGCGTTCGGGCCGGAGGCCAAGCGCTAGGTCTTATTCCATCACGATGCGCGGCGCGGTGCGGCCGTCGCCGGCGTCGAGTTTCGCGATGATGCGTTCGGCAAGGGCGAAGAAGGCTTGAGCTTGCGCGCTGCCAGGATCGCGCGCGGTAATGGGGGTTCCGCCGTCGGAGGTTTCGCGGATGGCGATGTGGAGTGGGATCTCGCCCAGGAAATCAGTGCCGAGTTTGGCCGCGGTTTCGCGTGCGCCGCCATGGCCGAAGATGTGCGACTCGTGTCCGCAGTTCGGGCAGACGAAAGTCGACATGTTTTCGACGATGCCGAAGACGGGCACGTGCGTTTTCTTGAACATCGCAAGGCCCTTGCGGGCATCGATGAGTGCAATGTCTTGGGGCGTCGAGACGATGATGGCGCCGGCCAAGGGGACACGTTGGGCGAGCGTCAGTTGCGCATCGCCGGTTCCGGGCGGCATGTCGACGACAAGCACGTCGAGCGGCGCCCACTCGACATCGTAGATGAGCTGGGTGAGCGCGGTCATCACCATCGGCCCGCGCCAGATCATCGGCTGGTCTTCGTCGATCAGGGAGCCGATCGAGATGGCTTTCAGGCCCCAGGCCTCCATTGGCTGGAGTTTCTTGCCGTCCTTCGAGGTGGGTTTGCCGGTGAGGCCCAGCATGCGGGGGATCGAGGGGCCGTAGATGTCGGCGTCGAGGAGGCCGACTTTGCGGCCAAGCTTGCTCAGCGCGACGGCCAAGTTGACGGCCACCGTCGACTTGCCGACGCCGCCTTTGCCGCTGGCCACGGCGATGACCGCTTTGACGCCCGGCGGACCTTGACGTTCGGCGGCCCCGGCCCGCGGCTGCGCTTCGGCTTGCAACTGCGCGTTCAGCCCGGCGCGGCGGGGCGGGGCGCTTGCGGCCGTCTTGTGGGCCGTCAGGACCGCGGTGACGGAGCGCGCGCCTTTCAGCGCCAAGACCGCCTTTTCCGCCGCGAGACGTAGGGGTTCCTTGGCTAGGCCTTCGGTGGGCGAAACCTCGATGGCGAACGAGACGTGGCCGTCCTTGACCTGGAGGCCTTGGATGAGGCCGAGGGCAACAACGTCTTTATTCCTATCGGGGTCGACGATGGTCTTGAGCGCGCGCAAGACATCGTCGGACGTGAGGTTCGACATCGAAAAACTCTTGTTCTTTCCGGCCCTTGACGCTGTTTCGAGACGCTCCACATACAAGGGCTGTTGCGGCTTGCGCGGGGCGCGGCGCGTGGTTTGCGCGGGCGGGCTTTAAACTCTTATAAACCGCTACAGCCGGTACATCCATTGTGGTTTGTGTCGAGTGATTCGCTTCGTGGATGCGCCGACGGCCGAGACCTTTGTTTCGCGCCGGTGCGTCCGCGTATTGCCCATCCGCTGGGTGAGATGAGAGGACGAAATGCCTTGGAATGACAATAAGGGCGGTGGCGGCGGTGGCTGGCCCCCCGGCGGCGGTGGCCGCGGACCCTGGGGACAGGGACCGAACAACGGCGGCGGTGGACGCGGGCAGGGGCCGAATATTCGTCCGCCCGATCTGGACGAAGTGTTCAGGCGCGGCCGCGAGTGGCTGAAGAAGATGTTCCCGAACCAGTCGCCGGGTGGAATGGTGATCGCGCTGGTCGCCGGCGCCTTCCTGCTGCTTTGGATCGCGACGGGGTTCTATCAGATCCAGCCGGCCGAGCAGGGCATCGTTCTGCGCTTTGGGCAGTATGTCGATACGATCGGCTCGGGCCTGCATGTGCGCATGCCGCCGCCGATCGAAACGGTGCTTCGGGCCAATATCGGCGCGCGCAACCAGATCAATATCGGCTTTCGCGCGGGTGCGGACGGACGTTCGACACAGAACCCGGATCTCACGCCCGACAGCATGATGCTGACGGGTGATGCCAACATCATGCATGTTCAGTTCACGGTCAGCTGGCAGATCACCAACGCGCAGGATTATTTCTTCCAGGTCGAGGACGTCGAGGCGACGATCCGCGCCGTCGCCGACAGCGCCATGCGCGAAGCGGTCGGGCAAAGCGAGGTCGACGTCATCATGACAACCGATCGCGCCAAGATTCAGGAGCAGGTGCGCGCGAATATGCAATCGGTTTTGGAAGGCTATCGCGCCGGCGTGACGATCATCGCCGTCGCCCTGCAAGATACGAAGCCGCCGGCGCCGGTCGTCGATGCGTTCAACGATCAGCAGGCCTCCGACACCGATCGTCAGCGTGCCATCAACGAAGCCCGGACCTATGCCGGGTCGATCATCCCGAAGGCGACAGGCGATGCGTCGAAGATCGTTCAGGACGCGGAGGCGTTCAAATCGCAGGCCGTGACCTTGGCGCAAGGTGAAGCCAAGCGCTTCATTTCCGTCTACGAGCAATATCGCGCTTCGCCGCAAGTGACGCGCGAACGGCTTTACGTCGAGACGATGCAGCGAATCTTGAGCCGCTCGAACAAGATCCTGATCGACGGGAAGGCGACGTCCGGCGTGACGCCGTACTTGCCGTTGCCGGAGCTTCGGCGCACGCAGCCGCCTGTCGAGCCTCGTACCACGACGGGAGGTACGCCATGAGGAACTGGTTGGGTTTTGCCGGCGTCGCCGCCGCCATTCTGCTGTTCGTCTTGTACAACACGCTGTTCGTGGTGGATCAACGCGAGCAGGCGATGGTCGTTCAGCTCGGTAGTCCCGTGCGGGTGATCAAGGAGCCGGGTCTCGCGTGGAAGGCTCCGTTCTTTCAGTCGGTCATCTTCTTCAACAAGCGCATCTTGGATCTGGATGCCGAGCCCAGCATCGTGATCACGGCCGACGTAAAGAACATCGTGGTCGACGCTTTCGCGCGCTTTCGCATCGCCGATCCTCAGAAATTCTACGAGTCGGTGAAGGACGAAGAGAGCGCGCGGTTGCGTTTGGTGCCGATCGTGAACTCGAACCTGCGGCGCGTTTTGGGCGAACAGAACTTCGACCGGCTGTTGTCGGGCGAGCGCGTGCAGCTGATGCGCACCATTCGTGACGGCGTCGCGGCGGAAGCGCGCGCGATGGGGATCGAAATCGTCGATGTGCGCATTCGACGGTCCGATTTGCCGGAAGCGAACTTGCCCGCCGTGTTCGATCGGATGAAGACCGAGCGTCAGGAAAAAGCGCAACGGTCGCGCGCCGAGGGCGCGGCAGAGGCGCAGCGCATTAAGAGCGACGCCGATCGTCGAGCGACCATCGTTCGAGCCGAGGCGACGCAGAAATCCGACATTCTGCGCGGTGAAGGCGAAGGCGAACGCAACCGCATCCTGGGCGAGGCCTATGGCCGGGATCCGGAGTTCTTCGCGTTCTACCGTTCGCTTCAGGCGTATGAGGAGTCGATGGGCGGCGACAACACGACGATGGTTCTGTCGCCCGACAGCCCCTTCTTCCGCTACTTCCAGAACGGGCAGTCCGGCCGGTAGGCGCTTCTCGTAAACCTGTTCTTTACCACGCGCGGCGCTGATCTAACGGTCGGCGCCGTTTGCCGTTCGAGGGGGACTTGCCGTTGTTCAGAATCGTCGGCGTGCTTGCGGCGAGTGTGTTTTGCGCAGGGCTCGCGTTCGCGAAGCCGGCGCCCGACGGGTTTTCGGCGCTCGTCGAAAAGCTCTCGCCTTCAGTCGTCAACATCTCAACGGAAAAGCCGCTCCAGAACGCGCAGGGGCGGGCGCCTGTGCCGATGCCGTTTGCCTTGCAGAAGAGCGCGGCCGCCAGCGGGTCGCGGTCGTTGGGCTCGGGCTTCGTGATCGATGCGGGCGGGCTCATCGTTACGAACAATCACGTCATCGAAGGCGCGCGGGAGATCCAGGTGGGCTTTCACGACGGAACGCGACGGCGCGCCACCGTTGTCGGCCGCGACGAGAAGACGGACATTGCGGTGCTCAAGGTCGTCGGCGGAAAGCCGCTTTTGCCGGCGTCGTTCGGAAATTCGGACGGGGCGAAGGCGGGCGATTGGGTGCTTGCCATCGGCAATCCGTTCGGCCTTGGCGGCAGTGTTTCGGCAGGGATCATCAGCGCGCGCAACCGGCAGCTCGACGCCGAGCTTTACGACGATTTCATCCAGACGGACGCGGCGATCAATCACGGCAATTCGGGCGGACCGCTGTTCGACATGGAGGGGCGGGTCATCGGCCTGAACTCGGCGATGCTGTCGCCGACGGGCGGATCGATCGGGATCGGCTTTGCCATTCCCTCCAACACGGTGAAAACCGTGGTCGCGCAACTGAAGCAAAGCGGGCATGTACGGCGGGGCTGGATCGGCGCCAACGTGCAAGACGCAGCCGGGCGGCGCGGGGCGGTGATCGGTCATGTGACGCCGGGCGGGCCTGCGGCCAAAGCCGGTTTGGCGCCCGGCGACGTGATCACGCGCATCGACGGCAAGGACGTCGCGGATTCGCGGGGGATGCAGACGCTGATCGTCGAGTCGGCGGTCGGGCGGAAGCTCGACGTCGATTTTACGCGTAAAGGTCTGGGGCGCGCCATCGTCGTCAAGGTGGCACGGCGGCCGGACTGAGTTTCTTTGATTGATATTGGGTTAAGACCGGAACGTTGCTAGGCGCGTGTTAACGCCCCGCGGGCGAAACTTGGGCCCATGAGCGGACTCTTCGGACCGACAGGCGGCGGACGCACGCTGGCCACCTTCGATTTTTCGGTCCTGGAGGGATACTACCAGGCCAAGGCACAGGCGCGCGCGGGCACCGCTTCGCAGAGCAGCACAAAATCCGCCAGTGTGAAGGACGTCGTTTCGTTTGCGCCGTGGGATCAAAAGTCGGCGGACGCGACGTCGATCTCAAAATTGCGCGACGCGCTGACCGCTCAGACGTTCATCAATGTGCGCGACGGGTCGTTCGACCGCGTGGGCGTCGATCAGGAATACAAGAAACTGTTCGCGCTCTACACCGGTCTTGCGCGGCTGCAAGCGATTGCGACGCGTGCGTCGGAGAGCGGCACGCCCGAGACCGAACTCGCCGGCTTGAACAAGCGCTTCCAAGTCGGCATGGACGAGGTCAGCAAGTACACGACCAATACGACGTTCAACGATCTGACGCTTACGCTGGGCAAGCGCGATTCGACGGCGCAAAGCGCGTTCAAGGTCGCGCGGGCACCGACGCAGTACAACGGGCCTTCGATCGTCAGCGGTGCGGCGACCAACGCCATTTCCGGCATCGTGGGCAATGAGGTTTTCACCGTCTCGGCGCTGAAAGGCGGCGGCACGACCGATGTGACGATGGACCTCTCGGAAATTTCGGGCGACGTGTCGGTGTCGAGCGTGGTCGCCTATATGAACGGCAAGATGGAAGCCGCCGGGCTGACCACGCGGTTCAAGACGACCATCTTCGAAGGCAAGACGGCCAGCGATGCCAAGCGTTACGGCATCGGCGTGCAGACGGTGGCGACGGAGCGCATCTCGTTCGAGGCTGCAGCGACGAAGCCGTCGATCTATGTGGCCGGTGTCACAGGCCCCAGCGCCACGCAAAGCGGGCAGCTGATGAAGCTGACCGACGACGGCGCCAGCGTCAGCGCGAACTTCACAGCCAAGATTGCGCCGGCTGCCGGCGCCGCCGACGTCAGGGCAACGGCGACGGACGCGAGCGGCAACGTCTATGTCGTGGGCACGGTGACCGAGGATTTCGGCGCGGGCATCGTTCAGGGCGATCAGGACGTCTATCTCCGCAAATACGACGGCGCGGGGCAGCTTGTTTGGAGCCGGTTGTTGGGATCGTCGGAACGCGCGAGCGGCTTTGCGGTCGCCACCGACGCGAACGGCAATATCGCAATCGCCGGCAAGGTGACCGATCGCTTGACGTCGGCGTCGATCGGCGGCGGCGACGACAGTTTCGTCACGAAATACGACTCTGACGGCCGCGAGATCTTCACCCGCCAGGTTGCGCCGATGGCGAACGATCAGGCCAACGCCTTGGCGTTCGGCGCCGACGGATCGCTCTATGTTGCGGGGCAGACGGGGGGGGCGGTCGTCTCCAGTGTCACGCATGGCGGCGGCGTCGATGCTTATGTGATGAAACTGACGTCGACCGGCAGCTTCGTCTATGCGCGTCAGTTCGGCGGTGCGGGCGACGATCGTGCGACCTCCATTGCGGTGGACGGCAACGACGACATTATTTTGGGAACGGTCGAGGCGGGCGAAGCGAAGGTTCGCAAGGTGTTGTCGAGTGACGGCACGTCGCCGGCCGTGTGGGAAGTTTCGCTTGGCGCCTTGGGCCAAGGCCAATTGAGTTCGATCGCGGTGGACGGCACCTCCGTCTATGTGGCGGGTTCGACCGACAATGCGGCGCTGACGGCGGGCGGGCAGGCCTCGATCGCGACGGCGCATGGCGGCGGATCGGATGGCTTTGTCATGAAGATCGCCGACTCCGGCACGACCGCGAGCGCGGACTTCATCTCGTATGTCGGCACGTCGGGTAACGACAGCGTCACGGGCGTCGCGGTCGCGGGCGGCGCGGTCTATGTCTCAGGGTCGACCAACGGATCGTTGTCGGGCGGCGCAGCACCGAGCACCACCAACGGCTATGTGGCGAAGCTGGACGCAAACGGGGCGCAGGTGTGGGCGCATCAGTACGCCAGCCCGCAAGGCTCGGCGTCGGCGCGGGCGATCACGGTCGATGCGCAAGGCGGGTCGGTGCTCGACAAGCTGGGCATGCCGCGCGGCACGATCAAGTTCGACGAGACGCGGCTGATCACGGCGGCGTCCAGCGTGCGGGCAGGCGATCATTTCTATGTGCGCGTCAACAGCGGCGCGGCGTTCAAGGTGACGGTCTCGGCGGCGGACACTATGCGTTCGCTGACCACGCGCATCAATTCGGTGATGCTGCTCAAGGGCGAGGCCGTCCTGACGCGTTCGGGCGGCGATGGCGTCAAAATCACCGCGCGCGAGGGAAACAAGATCGAACTGTTGCGCGGCAGCGAGGGGATGGACGCGCTGGCCGGCCTCGGTTTGAAGCCGACCGTTCTGGACAACACCAAAGATACCGAGGTTGCGAAGGACGCGGCGAAGAAGGACATCAACGTCTTCTCGCTCGACCTCGACGCCAAAGCGGCGATCACCGACAAAACCATCGCGAAGACGTTGGCGATTCAGCTGTCGTCGGCGATGCAGATCATCCAGAACGCCTATCTCGCGATCAACCCCGCCGCCAAGAACAGCGCGGGCGCGAACAAGCAGGCGTCGGCGGCGTATCAGAACCTGCTGGCGGCGCTGGGCGGGTAGATCTAGCCCGCCAGTCGAAGTTCGCTTGTTCCTCGCAATGCGAGTTTGCCGATGGGATCGCGGGCGGCGATGGCGGTGATGCGCGAGATCGCGTCGTCGCTGAGTTCGGTGCGCCAGCGATTGACCGACGTTTCCGGGTTGCGGAAGACGGAGTAGTAGCTGCCGTCTTGCTCCCATGAGCGGTTCAGGAATTCTTCGGTCTCACGCGCCCAGGGCAGGTCAACGGCTGCGAACAGACGTTTGACCTCACCGAGCGGATCTTCCATCAGCGACTCGTAGAAGACGGTTTTGCCGCCGAGCGCGCCGATAGCGGCGAACGCTTCCGCGTTCATCAGGAGCCAGTTCCAGGCGATTTTCTCGGCTTCGTCATTCGCCGCCATCACCTTTTCGCGTACGCCAAGACGGCGCGCCGCGCGCGTATTGAGCAACGCGCCGGGCGGTGCGTCCGGTTCCATTACGCCAAGCGCCATGCCGCGCAACTGAGAGGCGACGTATGCACAGGGGTGGCGCACGAGCAGGATCGGATACAACACGTCGCCGCGCGCTCTGACGATCGCTTCCGCGCGACCGAGGGCGGAGACCGACTTGACGACAATGCGCTTTGGGCGCCCCGCGGTTGCGAGGTCGGGGACGTGAATACGTTGCGCCTGCTTGCGCAGTCCGGCGCGTTCCAGCGCCTTGGCGGCATAGATGACGCCGCAGCGGCTCGCGTCGCTCATGGGGCCGCGATAGTGTTTGATGAAATGAGGTCTGGTGCCTGTCGCGCGCGGCGAACGCGCCGCCAGAAGGCCGTCGACGTAGGCGCCGGCCGCTTCGATCTGCGCGGCGCTTGGCGCAGCGTCGAACCAGACGGGAAGCTTGGCGTAGCCGCGGTCGACCACATCCGGTTCGTGCAGGTAGAGCACGTCAGGATGGCTGTCGAAGACTTTACCCAGCCAGGTGGAGCCGCTGCGCGCGGCGCTCATGATGAAGGGGATGCGCCGGTCCGGCGCGCTTCGCGCGGCAGGCGCCCGGCGTGCGTCGAATGCGACTGTGTCCGCGTCCGCGTCCATTGTGTCCCCCAATGTCGGCCGCAGTCTTTCTCGGACGACGATGATTCGGTAACGGGGGTGCGCGAAGGTTTCGTGACCGTCTCGCGAACGAACTGTTGCGGTGCGCGTGACGTGGGCTGCGCGCAACAGCTTCAAAGAAGCGTCACGTTTCCGTCTTAAACAGCTTGGTTAAACGTGAGCGCCGCTGTGCGCGGCGCGGCGGGCGGCTTAACCACGTAACCGGCTTTGCCGTATACGCCCGAGGCGTCGCGGGCGGCGACGGCTTGAGCGATCGCCTTGACCATGCCTTCGGTGACGTGGCGGAAGCGCGCGAGCAGGCGCGCTTGTTCTTTGAGCGCCTTGTGAAGGCGTTCGGTGGCTTCCTTCAGGCGCTTTTGAACCGGCGCGGGCAGAGCGGCCACGGCGGCCTTGCCTTTGAACTCCGTCATCGCCTTGCCGTAGAGCGCGGTCAGCGTGGCGCGATCGTTTTCGTGTTCGGCGAGCGCGGCGGGACGGTTGCCTTTGAGAACCGTGACGTCGCGTTCCACGAAAGCCGCGAGTTTCGCGGTGAGGGCGATCAATTCTTCGGCTTTGGCGGGCGTCGTCATTTGCGGCCATGCTCCTGCAGCGCGATCAGTTCGCGCTTCACGGTGTCGGCCAGGCCCATGCCGCCCTGGTTCGCCATCTGGCGGCCGATTTCCTGGACCATCATCGAGCGGAAGATGCGCTCGCCCGAACCGCCGCCGCCCAGACCGTCGGTCTTCACGTCGGCGAACATCTGTTCGAACATTTGGGAGATGAACACGGCTTCGAAGTCGCGCGCGGTGGCGTCGACATCTTTCATGCGCTCGACCGGCGCGTTGGGGATGGCGGCGGCGCGGGCGGCGTTGGTGAGCTGAAGCGCGGCGATGTCCATTACATCACCTCGATCTCGGCTTGCAGGGCGCCGGCGGCCTTGATCGCCTGGAGGATGGCGATCATGTCGCGCGGGCCGACGCCCAGGGCGTTCAGGCCGTTGACGAGCTGCTGCAGGCTGACGCCCGACTTTAGGACGGCGAGCTTCTTGTCCGAGGAATCGTCGACCTCGATCTCCGTGCGCGGGAGGATCGCGGTTTCGCCCTTCGAGAACGGTTCCGGCTGGATCGCTTGCGGGAATTCGGTCACGCGGATGGTCAGGTTGCCCTGCGCGATCGCGACGCTGGAGACGCGGACGTCGGAGCCCATGACGATAATGCCGGAGGCTTCGTCGATGACCACTTTCGCGGGCAGATCGGGTTCGACGCGGAGCTGTTCGATGTCGGTCAGGAGGCCGACGACGTTGCCTTTGTAGCCGCCGGGCACGTTGACGTTGATGGTCGCGGGGTTCGAGGCGCTGGCGACTTTGATGCCGACGAAGGCGTTGATGGCGTCGCTGACGCGGCGGGCGGTCGTGAAGTCGGGATTGCGCAGGGCGAGCTTCAGGCTGCCGAGCGAGGCGAGTTCGAATTTGATCTCGCGCTCGACGATGGCGCCGGAGGCGATGCGGCCGGAGGTGGGCACGCCCTTGGTCACGGACGAGGCCGCGCCTTGCGCCGAATAGCCGTTGATCGAGATTTGGCCTTGGGCGATCGCATAGATGTTGCCGTCGGCCGCGAGCAGCGGCGTGACCAGCAAGGTGCCGCCCTGGAGGTTCTTCGCGTCGCCCAGCGCGCTGACCGTCACGTCGATGCGCGTGCCTTGGGTCGAGAAGGGGGGCAGGTTCGCCGTGATGATGACGGCGGCGACGTTGCCGCTGGAGATGTTCGTGCCGCGGGTGTTGACGCCCAGGCGTTCCAACATCGCTTGCAACGATTGCTGGGTGCCTGGCGCGTTGCGCAGGCTGTCGCCGGTGCCGTTCAGGCCGACCACGAGGCCATAGCCGACCAGCATGTTCTCGCGGACGCCTTCGACGTCGGCGATGTCCTTGATGCGGGAATAGGCGCTCGCCACCGGCACCGTCGTGACGGCGAGGCTGAAAGCGGCAAGAATCGTCAGTACGCGGCGCATGGGAGTCCTTCTGTCTCTTCTGGCGCAATGATCCGTGGATTGCTTAGCGAAGGGCGTGCCACTTCAGGTCGCCCGCCAAGTGGTTGATTGTGCTTGGGTTCGACTCCGGCGGTGCGCGGAGGGGGCGGGAAGGGTCCGGCAAAAATTGCCCGGGCGTAGGTCTTATTTTCAGCCGATCTTAACCGCGAGGGGGCATGCTTAAGTGCGGATTAATGGGATCTTTCTCGCGTGACGGTCATGAAAGTCGACGGACCAAGACCGATCGAAACGGTGCGCTCCACAAGGGCGCGGTCGGCGTCAGGCGCGGGCGGCGCGTTCGCGCCGGCGATGCAGGAGGACGTGCGTTCGGCGGCGCCGATGGCCGGCGGTTCGCCCATTGCGGCCGTCGATACGCTGATCGCGCTGCAAGAGATGCCGGACAGCATGGCGGGCAAGGCGCGGGCCGCACGGCGCGGGCGCGATGTGCTTGATCTCTTGGACGACGTGCGTGACGGGATGCTGGCGGGCGGCGTTTCGCGGACGGTTTTGAAGCGGCTGGTGGCCTTGGTCGAGGAGAAGCGGGAGGATTTCGTCGATCCGGGCCTGGCCGCCGTGTTGGACGAGATCGACCTGCGGGCACGGGTGGAACTGGCCAAGCTCAACTTCGCAGCCGCGAACGGACCTGCGGCGGCCGGTCAACAGTCATAAAGCCTTAGTAACTCTAGCGTTTTCTCCGGTTGCTGTTTGCGCGGGAGCGGCCATATATTCCGCCCGCTTTGGCACCCAGGTGTCGTGGAGGAAGAACAAAAACATGGGCTTGGAGCTGCCGCCGAATTACCGGCCGTCCGACGACGAGCCATTCATGAACGAACGCCAGCGCGAATATTTCCGCCGTAGGCTCGTTCAGTGGAAAGACGACATCATCCGCGAATCGAAAGAGACGCTGCAGAATCTGGCGAGCGATTCCGTCGCGCACGCCGATCTCGCCGACCGCGCGTCGAGCGAGGCGGAGCGGGCGAACGAGCTGCGCGCGCGGGATAGGCAGCGCAAGCTGATCTCCAAGATCGACTCGGCGCTTCGGCGGATCGAAGAGGGCACCTACGGCTTCTGCGAAGAGACGGGTGATCCGATCACGCTGCGCCGGCTTGAGGCGCGCCCGATCGCGACGTTGAGCCTCGAGGCGCAAGAGCGTCACGAGAAGCGCGAGAAGGTTTACCGGGACGATTAAGCCTTACTGCGTCTTCGCTTCTTCGGCGGCCAGGACGTCGAAGCGTTTGTCGCCGCGTAGTTTGTCGAAGATGGGGTCGAGGCGGAGCGTGGCGGGCGTGTAGAAGCCGCTCGGCTGTTTTTGCAGGCGTTGGAGGGCGGGGATGGCGCGGTCCTTGTCGCCGAAATAGGCCCAGATGCGCATCTGCGTGTCTTCGTAG
>JAEUMM010000029.1 GCA_016792645.1 Alphaproteobacteria bacterium
ATCCCGCCTCGTCGCTCATGCTCCGAATGTCGGCGTACCGGGGACGGGCTTCAAGGCTCAGTTCTCGATCTCAACCACGATCGGCACGTGGTCCGACGGCCGTTTCCAGTCTCGCGCGCCCCTCAAGATCTCGTGCGATCGGACCGCGCCCTTCATCGCCGGGCTGATCCACACATGGTCCAGCCGCCGCCCGCGATCGGACTTCTTCCAATCCTGGTTGCGGTAACTCCACCAGCTGTAGATCTTCTGGTCCTGCGGCACCAACGAGCGCGTGACGTCGATCCAATCATGCGCGGCATAGCCGGCCATCATCCGCTCCGTCTCCGGCGGTGTATGGCTGACCACGTTCAGAAGCTGCTTGTGGCTCCAAACGTCATGCTCGAACGGCGCGACGTTCAGATCGCCCACAACGACGCGCCGCGCCGAGCCCTTCGACCGCATCTTGGAGAACATCGCCTCCATCTCGTCCAAGAACTGAAGCTTGTGCGCGAATTTCGGATTGGCCTTCGGATCGGGAATGTCCCCGCCGGCCGGCACATAGAAATTGTGCAGCTCGATATCGCCGGGCAGCGTCACGCACATATGCCGCGCGTCGCCCTTGGCGCAGAACTCGCGCGCGTCGGTCTTGGCGAACGGCACCCGGCTGAGCACGGCCACGCCGTGGTAGCCCTTCTGCCCATTAATCGCGACATGCTCGAACCCGAGCTTGCGGATCGCCTTATGCGGAAAGGAAGAGTCCGCGACCTTCGTCTCCTGCAGGCACAGCACATCGATCTTCTGATCGCGGACGAGCTTGGCCACGATCCCGAGTCGAATCCGGACCGAGTTGATATTCCAAGTTGCAATGCGAAGGGTCATGCGCGGAGGGCGGGAAGGAAGGGTTTAAAACAGGGCCCAGAAATGAAAAGACCCTCGGCTGTGCGTCCAGCCGAGGGTCATAACGCGCTTTTACGCGCCACGCGTCAGGAGGGGATATTCTGACGCTTCGATGGCCCGTTATTGGTCCCGCTAGCGGGGGGGGCAACGCGAAACCAACGTGTTACCGACCATCTGGGAATCACTATATGCGTCGAAGACACAGTCGGCAACTTTTTTTTCGGGTCTTACGCATTGTTAATGACTATGGCTTTGGAGACACATGGTTTTTGCGATTCGTGGGGAACAAGACACGAGCCGATGCAATCACCCTGTGGGTAACCCCAGGTCTTTCGCCGTCAGGTCGAAACAGCGCCGGGCAATTCGCACGATCTCATCAACCTCTTCACGTTTAACGATCATCGGCGGCGCCAATACCATCGTGTCGCGAATCGCGCGCATGACGAGTCCGTTCGCGAAACAGTGGTTACGGCATTGCGTCCCCACATCCATGTCGCGGTCGAAGAACGTGCGTTTGGTCTTGTCCTTCACCAGTTCGATCGCGCCCAAGAGCCCCTTGCCCCGCACCTCGCCCACCAACGGGTGCGATTGCAGCTCGCGAATCTTCGCCTGGAAGTAGGGCCCGATGTCGTCGCGCACGCGGTCGACGAGTTTTTCCCGCTCGATGATCTCCAGATTCTTCAAAGACACCGCACAGGCGACTGGATGTCCTGACCAGGTGAAGCCGTGCACCAGCTCCTCGTTCGACGTCGCGATCGCATCACCCATCCGCGGGCCTAAAGCGACGGCGGAGATCGGCTGATACCCGGACGAAATCCCCTTCGCCATCGTCATCACGTCGGGCGCGATGCCGAAGGTCTGCGAGCCGAACCACTCGCCGGTACGGCCAAAGCCGGTGATCACCTCGTCGATGTGCAGCAGCACGTCATACTTGCGGCAGATCCGCTGGATCTCTGGCCAATAGCTGTCCGGCGGGAACATCAGCCCGCCGGCGCCGTGGATGGGCTCGGCCGAGAACGAAGCGACGCGATCGGGGCCCAGCTCGAGGATCTTCTCCTCCAGCTTGCGCGCGACCTCCAGGCCGTACGCGTTTGGGTCTTTGCCCTCGCCCAGACCGTACCAATAGACGGTCGGCACCTTCTCGAAGCCCGCCAGCGGCAGGTCGAACTGCGGATGCATCGGCGTCAAACCGGACAGCGAGGCCGCCGCCATCGTGACCCCGTGATAGGCATACTCGCGCGAGATATGAATCTTCTTCTGCGGCTTCCCCTGCAGATTCCAGTAATAACGGATCAGCTTCAGCGCCGTGTCGTTGGCTTCGGAGCCCGAGTTCGCAAACACGATCCGGCTCAATCCGGCCGGCAAAAGGCTTGCGATCTTCGCCGCCAGCTCCGTCACATACGGATTGGTCGTCTGAAAGAACGAATTGTAATAGGGCAGGGTCTTCATCGCCTCATAGGCGGCCTCGGCAAGTTCGGTCCGCCCATACCCGACATTCACGCACCAAAGCCCCGACATCCCGTCGATCAGCTTGTGGCCTTCGGAATCCCAAAGGTTGATCCCGTCGGCCTTCACGATGACGCGCACGCCCTTCTTGTTCAGGGCAGCCGTGTCGGTGAAGGGGTGGATGTGGTGCAGGGCATCAATCTCCTGCCAATGCTTGGTCAAATTGTGCGTTGCAGCTTTGCTGGACATGAGAATGGGCTCTCGGTCGGAATGGCTTGGGGAAGGGCGCGAGGTAAAGGAAGGCAGCGTCAAGCCGCCGGCGGGTTAAACCCAATCCGCGCGCAGAGAATGAGCAGCTGATCTTTGCAAGCCATGGGCGAACTGTACCACGACGCCCACAATCCCGCCTCCCCCTTGTGCGGAGGCAGGTGCATCGACTTTGCCGCCGACCTTTGCCACTGATCGCGCGGTGCTGAAACGAGACAGAGCTGAGGCGATCTTCCAACGCTTGGCGGCGGCTATGCCCGCCCCCAAAGGCGAACTCGATCACGTCAATCCGTACACGCTGCTCGTCGCGGTGGTTCTCTCCGCGCAGGCGACGGACAAGGGCGTGAACCGCGCCACCGCCCATCTGTTCAAAATCGTCCAATCGCCGCAGCAAATGGTCACACTCGGCGAAGCGCGCCTGATCGATCACATCAAGACGATCGGCCTCTACCGCAACAAGGCGAAGAACGTCATCGCGTTGTCGCAGGCGCTGATCATGCATCACGGTGGTGTGGTCCCGCAGGACCGCGATGCGCTGGAGGCGCTGCCCGGTGTCGGCCGCAAGACCGCGAATGTCGTGCTTAACATGGCCTTCGGCGTGCCGACGATCGCCGTTGATACGCACGTCTTCCGCGTGGCGCAGCGCCTGGGGCTCGCCAAGGGCAAGACCCCGCGCGCGATCGAAGACCAGTTGATGAAGGTCGTGCCGGACAAATACATGCAGCACGCCCACCATTGGCTGATCCTGCACGGCCGCTACACTTGCATCGCCCGCAAGCCGAAATGCTACGATTGCGTGGTGGCGGACGTCTGTCCGTACAAGCCGAAAACCAAAGCGCCCGACGAAGGCGCCAGCGCCAGGGGGGCGCGCCCATGACCAACCCGTTGCAACAATGGCTGACGCTCTTCGTCGTCGCCGCGCTGACCGTTGCGCTCTTGATCGCCTGGCAGACGCAGTTGATCGCGCCGTCGACACCGGCCGGCACCGGTTTCGACCAGGCGCGCGCCTTCACGACGCTGAGCCGCCTACTCGCCGAAGGCAAACCCCACATCACCGGATCGCCCGAAAACGCCGTCATCCGCGACCGTCTGGTCGAGGAACTCAAGCGCTACGGCTATCAACCCGAGATCCAATCCGCCTTCCAATGCGCGCCGCCCGACCGCTTCCCCGGCTGCACGCAAGTCGACAACGTCATCGCCGTCCACAAAGGCACGGGCAGCGGCAAGGCCGTCCTTGTCAC
>JAEUMM010000066.1 GCA_016792645.1 Alphaproteobacteria bacterium
GATCCGAGGTGGCCGTAGCGTGTCCTGAATCCGTTAGGGTGCCCGATCTCTATCATGAGGCCGTAGGCGTCACTCTCCTCGGCCGTCGTCACGCGTCCAGCGGCGGCGGCGCGAACGGGTAGGCCCGGCGCCTCGAGGCCCAAGTCGAGGCCGGGGTGGAATTCGGTCTTGCCGTACATGTCTTTGCGATAACCGAAGTCGTCGCCCTTCCTGCCGCACAGGGGCCAGGCGAAGCGCGTGGCGTAGAGTTCTTCGAGCGACGGCCTTCGCGACTCGGTTGGCGCTTCGGTGGGCTGCGGCTCGGGCGGGGTGTCGACAAGCGGGGGCTCAGCGGCGGGGACGGGGGCGCGGCGGCTGCATTTCGGGTTGCGGGGTAAGTAGTGGCTTGGATCGGCGACGACATTGTTGCGCCAGATCTCGAAATGCAGATGGACGCTTGCCGCGCGGCCGGTGGCGCCGACCTCGCCGATTTTATGGCCCTGGGTGACGTGTTGGCCGGGCTTGACGGTGATGGCGCGGAGGTGCCCGTAGCGCGTCCTTCGCGCGTTGCCGTGATCGATTTCGACCATGAGGCCATAGGGGCCGCGGCGTTCGGCGGCGACGACTCTTCCGGCGCGCGCGGCACGCACGGTGTCACCGAAGTCGCCCGACATGTCCGCGCCGGCGTGGAAGGCGACGCGACCGGTGAAGGGATCGACGCGGTAGCCGAAGCCGCCGTATTCGCCGCCGTTGCAGACCGGCCATTGGTATTCACCGGCGCCGGCGGTGTTGGCGGCAAGGGCGGCGACGAACGCGACGGTCAGAATTCTCAGCATACGGAGCACCTTCTGAATCGCCGGCAATTGCATATGCACGTCGCGCCTTCTGCCACGCGTCTGGGGTTGCAATTGGCGTGGGTGTTGAGATTCTGTTTGGGCGGGCGTTAGTGTGCGATGACTCACAGGAGCATTGGCGATGCAAGGAAAGACTGTCGTTGTAACCGGGGCGTTCGGAACGCTGGGGCGGGCGGTCGCGGGGCTGGCGGCGGCGAAGGGGGCGAAGGTTGCGATGCTGGACGTTGCGGTTCGGCCCGATAACCCGGTTCGCGATGCCATCGCGCTGGCGGTCGATCTGACGAAGCTCGACGCCACGACCGAAGCGATGCGTAAGGTGCGCGAAGCGACGGGGCGGATCGATGCCGTGCTTAACATCGCGGGCGGCTTCGTTTGGCAGACCGTTACCGATGGCGATGAGGCCGCATGGGAGCGGATGTTCGCGCTGAATCTGAAGACCGCCTACAACACCTCGCGCGCGGCGCTGCCGCATTTGATCGAGACGTCGGGGGCGATCGTGAATGTGGGGGCGAATGCCGCGCTGAACGCCGGCGCCGGCATGGGCGCCTACGCGGCGTCGAAGGCGGGCGTGCATAGGCTGACCGAAAGTCTGGCGCAGGAGATGAAGGGGCGCGTGCGCGTGAACGCCGTGCTGCCGTCGATCATCGACACGGCGCCGAACCGCGCGGATATGCCGAAGGCCGACTTCTCGACCTGGGTGAAGGCCGAGGATTTGGCGAAGGTGATGCTGTTTCTGGCGTCCGACGACGCGCGCGACGTGACCGGTGTGTTGTTGCCGGTGATGGGGCGCGTCTGACGTTACTTCACGATGCGGATGGGGTCTGCGCCGTCCCAGTCGGCGGCGATGCGGCGGATGTGGTCGAAGAAGCGGCCTTTGTTGCCGCTGATGTCGGAGATTTCGATCACGCTGCCGGGGTGGGCGGCGGAATCGAAATAGGCGAAGCGGCCTTGTTTGCCGCCGATCTGGCCCTCGTGCCCGACCTTGAGACCGCGCGCGAGGGATTGATCGTAGAGTTGTTGATACGACGTGCTCCAGAAGGCAACGTGTTGCAGGCCTTCGTGGCCGGCGTCGAGGAATTCCTTGTACATCGACGGCGCGTCGTTGCGCTGTTGGATGAGTTCGAGTTGGAGGTCGCCGGCGTTCGCCAGCGCGATGCTCATCTCGACGGCGGCGTCTTGGCCGCGATGGCGGAAGTAATCCGTCTTCACGCGGTCGATGTAGAACCAGGGGCCGACGCCCATCACGTTGATCCAGTGATCCATCGCGGCGCGGATGTCGCGCACGACGTAGCCGTTTTGGCGGACGGGGCCGAAGAGGCGGCTCATGCTAAAACACCCGCACGCGCTTCTTCGCGCCGAGAGAGATGTCGCCGACGTGGGCTGTGCCTTCGCCTTGCTGGAAGATCGTGTTGGCGATCAGCCAGACTTCGGTGATCTTCGTGGGCGCCGTGCCGCCGACATATTTCTTGTAGTCGGCAAGGACGTTGCGTTCTTCGCTGAGCCAGCGGCCGAGGTCGCCGCCGCCGGAGCGCACGACGACGTGGGTCTCGCGCACGTCCCAGGTTGGCAGCGGGCAGCGGAAGCCTTTGCCCTCGGGGAGCTCGGCGCTCCACATGTAGGTGAGGTCTTGGCCGTTATCGAACTTCACGGCGATGGAGAGGTAGTCGTGTTTCGGCGCGGTCTCCTCGGACACTTTCGACGGCAGCGTTTCGACATTCCACCTCCAGCGCAGCGTCGTTGCCGGCTTGAGCGCGACGTCCGTCGGGCGAACGAGGATGCCGGCGTTCTGCTTTGTGTGGATCGCGATCTGGCGTTTCGGTTCGCCTTTGCCGGCGGCGGATGCGGCTTTGAAGATGTCGGCTTTGCAGAGCGCGGCTATTTCTTCGAGGTAGCTCCAGCCTTGCGGCGGGTTCGGCTCGCCCGTGAGGGGCGGGCAGGGTGGCGGGCCTTGCGGCGCGGGAGCGGCTGCGGCCGTTTGCGGCGCGGTCGTTTCCGCCGGCGTGGTTGCGCATGCGGCGAGGCCGAGCAACGTGGCGGCGGCGAGTGTGCGAAGCGCGGCTTTGGTCAGTCGATCAGGCATGTTGGTCCTCAAAAGTTCAGTCGCGATCGGGTGCGCCCAGGGGGAAGTTCGGGCGGAAGTAGCGCGCCTCATCCACGGCGCGGGCGAAGGACGGGCGGGCAAGCAGCCGCGCGCGGTAGGCGCGAAGCACGGGGTAGGTTTCGGGAATCCGATACGTCCAATCCGCGTAGAACAACGACGGCGCGGCGGCGCAGTCGGCCATCGTGAAGTTGTCGCCGGCCGCCCACGTCTTGCCCTTCAGGTGGCCTTCGAGCCAGGCATAGGCGCGCTCCAATCGTTCCGTCGCGATGGCGAGGCCTTCTTCTTTCTTGATTGGGATGCGGCCCAATGCGGCCAGGACGGCGATTTGCATCGCTTCCATCACGTGCAGATCGAAGAAGCGGTCGAGGAAGCGGACGTTGAGCGCGGCTATCGGGTCGATGGGCAACAGGCGCACGGGGCCTGGATGTTTGAGTTCGAGATATTCGATGATGATGCTGGTTTCGACGATGTCGCGGTCGCCGTCGATCAGCAGGGGAAATTTGCCCAGCGGCCAGCGGCGCTGCCACTCGGCGACGTGCTGAGGCGTGTCGGGGCCGATGTTGCGGAATTCGAACGGCGTCGCGTTCTCGTAAAGCGAGATCAAAACCTTCTGCGTGTAGGACGAGAAGTGGTGGCCGTAGAGTATCAGCGGCATGGTGTTGCTCAGTTCGGTTTTGCGGCTTGCTGTTCGGCGTATCCGGTCGCGGCGCGGGCGGCGATGTAGGCGCGCATCTGCTCGGCTTGTTCGGCGGTCACCGCTTTGGAGAAGTTGGGCATGCCGTTTTCGAGGCGGCCGCCGTGGACCACTTCGAGCCAGGCGTCTTTGTCGGCGAGGATGGGCGAGCGGCGCAGGTCGGGCACCGCCGAGCGGCTGACGCCGCCGAAGCCGTGGCAGATGAAGCAGCCGTGCGCGTGGAATTGCGCGTTGCCGGCCTCCACCGTTTTCGCGTCGGCTTTGATCGCCGGCGGTTCGAGGATCGGGACCGGTTTCAGGTCGATCGCGGGCGCGGTTTCTTTGCCGCCGAGTTTGTAGACCAGCACGCGGCCGTTCGGAATCTCACCCGCCGGCGGCAGCACCGCGCCGATGTAGAGGAAGAACGCGCCGCCGTAGCCGGAGAGTGCGGCGACGTATTGTTCGCCGTTCACCTCATAGGTCATGGGGCCTGCGGCGATGTTGGCGTTGGCTTGCGTCTCCCAGAGCTTCGCGCCGGTCGCGGCGTCGTAGGCGAAGAAGCGGCCTTGCGCGTTGCCTTCGAAGACGAGGTCGCCGGCCGTCGCCAGCGCGCCGCCGTTCCACATCGTGTCGTAGTTGACGCGCCATTTCTCTTTGCGGGCCACCGGATCCCAGGCGACGAGCGCGCCGGTGAACATCGTCTTCATCGCCTCCTGCATTTTCGGGTCGTCGGGATAGGCGCCGAACTTGGCGCCGGTGTTGTAGTAAGCGGCGACAGGCGCGAAGTTCGGATCGTCCTCATAGAGCGTTACGTTGTTCATCACCGGGAAGTAAACCAGGCCGTGCGTCGGGTTGAACGCCGCCGAGGGCCAGAGGCGCGCGCCGGGCGGCGCGGGCGTGACGAGCGCTGGTGCCGTCTTGTAGCGCGCTTGCGGGTTTTCGATCGGGCGGCCGAAGGTCGGCGACTTCGGGTCTTGGTCGACGCCGGTGGCCCAACTGATCGGCTGGCCCGGCGGCGTGTCTTTTTCAGCGCGCATTTGGATCAGCGGATCGGCAGACAGCAACTTTCCGTTGGCGCGGTCGAGCACGTAGAAGAAGCCGTTCTTCGGCGCGTGCAGCGCGACCTTCGTCGGCTTGCCGCCGATGGGCAAGTCGGCGAGGATGATCGACTGAATGGAATTGTGGTCCCAGGTTTCGCCCGGCGTCGTTTGATAGTGCCACTTGTATTTGCCGGTTTTCGCGTCGACGGCGACGATGGCGCAGAGGAAGAGATTGTCGCCACCGCCGGGCGAGCGGTGCTGTTGATTCCACGGCGAGCCGTTGCCGGTGCCGATGAGAACCTGGTCGTAGTCGGCGTCGTAGACGATGGAATCCCACGCGGTGCCGCCGCCGCCGATCTTCCACCACTCGCCCGTCCAGGTCTTCGCCATCATGGGCAGCGCGTCGTCGCTGGCCGCGTTGTCGGGGCCTTTCGCCGGATCGCCGGGGACGAGATAGAAGCGCCAGACGAGCTTGCCGGTCTCCGCATCGTACGCGCCGACATAGCCGCGCACGCCGAGGTCAGCGCCGCCGTTGCCGATGTAGATCAAACCGTTCGCGACGCGCGGCGCGCCGGTGATGGTGTAGGGCTGGGATTGGTCGAAGGTCAGCGTCTCCCACACCTTCTTGCCGCTCTTGGCGTCGAGCGCGATGAGGCGGCCGTCGAAGGCGGCGACGAAGATCTTGCCTTTCCACATCGCCAGGCCGCGCGAGGTGACGTCGCAGCAGGCCTTGGCGCCGAAGCTGCGCGGGACTTCGGGATCGTAGCGCCAGAGTTCTTTGCCGGTCGCGCCGTCGAGTGCGTGGACGACGCTCCATGACGAGACGACGTACATCACGCCGTTCGACACCAAGGGCGTCGCGGATTGGCCGCGGTTGGTCGTGAACTCGAACGTCCAGGCGAGGCCCAGCTCCTTCACGTTCTCCTTGTTGATTTTGGTCAGCGGACTGAAGCGCTGTTCGGAGAAGGTGCGGCCATAGGTCAGCCAGTCGCCGGGCGTCTTGTCGGCGTTTTCGATTGCCGCTTGGTCGACGGCCTCGGGGCCTTTCGGCGCGTCGCCGCAGCCGGCGAGCGCGAGCATAAGGAGTGACAAGGCGAGCGTGCCCCGAAGCGACATCACAGTCTCCGCTGATGCTGAAAAGCGATTGGCGTGTTGGCGGCACTGTGCGTCAGCCATCGACGGCATGCAATGTTTGCGGTGCAACAACCCCCACGCGGACGGTGGAGGACCGCAAGCGGTCTGCTATACAGGCGGTCAAAGGCCGCCGTTTGTGCAGCCGCAGGAGGAACGACATGACCGCACCCGACGTCAGCCTAGGCAATTGGTTTTTGCAGCGCAGCCGGCGCACGCCGACCCGCCGCGCGTTGACGTTCGAAGGCAAGACCGCGACCTATGCCGAACTGCAGGAGCGGTTCGACCGACTGGCCGCGGCGTTGAAGGCGGGCGGGGTTTGCCGCGGCGATCGCGTGGCGTTCATCGGGCTCAATCAGCCGGCGTTCTTCGACGTGATGTTCGCGGCGGCGCGCATCGGCGCGATCTTCGTGCCGCTGAATTTCCGTCTCACGGGGCCGGAGCTCGACTACATCATCAACGATGCGGGCGTGCATACGATCGTCGCCGACGGTCCGCATCGCGGCGTGATCGACAGCGTTCGTGCGAAGCTGCCCTGCCGGCATTATCTCTCGGCCGACATCGACGCGGCGGATTGGCCTTCGCTGACGACGTTCGTGGGCAAGACGGCGCCGCTGCCGCATGGCGAGCCGATCGGCGAGGATGAGGTCGCGATCATCATGTACACCTCCGGCACCACCGGGCGGCCGAAGGGCGCGATGCTGACCCACGGCAATATCTGGTGGAACAACAGCATGGGGCTGCTCACCATCGACGCGATGGAGACGGATGTGACGCTGGTCGTGGCGCCGTTGTTCCACATCGGCGGGCTGAACGTCACCACGTTGACCGTGTTCCAGAAGGGCGGGGAGGTCATTCTGCATCGCGGCTTCGATCCGGGGAAGTGGATCGAAGACATCATGAAGTACAAGGTTACGACCGCCTTCGCCGTGCCCGCGATGCTGCTGGCCGTCAGCGCCAACCCGGCTTTCGCCAGCGCGGATTTCGGCAGTGTGCGGACGATCGTATGCGGCGGCGCGCCGGTGCCGGAGCCGTTGCTGCACCTCTATGCCAAGCGCGGGATGCCGATCAATCAGGGCTACGGCCTGACCGAGACGGCGCCGATGGTGACGTTCCTGACCAGCGATTGGGGTGCTTCGAAGTTGGGTTCGGCGGGGAAGCCCGGCTTCTTCATCGACGTGGGCCTGGTCGATGCCGAGGGCAAATTCCTGCACGAGCCCGGCGCGCGCGGCGAGGTCGTGTGCAAGGGGCCGAACATCATGAAGGGCTATTGGAACAAGCCCGAAGCCACCGCCGCCGCGATCGATCCGGCCGG
>JAEUMM010000123.1 GCA_016792645.1 Alphaproteobacteria bacterium
AGGCCGGTCGCCAGAAGTAAATCTCTGCGCCGAAGTTGCATGGCCCTATGATGTATGTGCGGTTGGTTGATAAGGCCACTACGCCAGGCTCAAATTTTTGTTTGCACCTGCGCGGCGACGGCCTCGCCTTCGTATTAACACGCTGTTAATGGTTGGGGGCTTTGCGGCCCTAGCCAATCTGACACCCCGTCGCAGGCGGGGAACTCGGCCGCGGACCGGCTTTCTGCCGGTCCTTTACGCAGCAGAAACGTGGTGGAGGAAATACACATGCGTTACAAGCATTTGCTGATGGCGTCCGCCGTGGCGCTCGGACTTGGCATCCCGGCCGCGATGGCGAAGGTGCCCGCAGATCAAGCGGCCCGTTTGGGCAAGGATTTGACGCCGCTTGGGGCCGAAACAGCCGGCACGGGCGACGTGCCGGCGTTCACGGGCGGGCTGCAGGCGCCGCCCCCCGGCATCAAATTCGATCCGAAGAAGCAGCATCCGCCAAATCCGTGGCCGGGCGACAAGCCGAAGTTCACGGTCACCAACGCGAATGCCGGACAGTACGCTGACCAGCTGACTGACGGGCACAAAGCGATGCTGAAAGCGTTCCCGACCTACAAGATGAACGTCTACGAGTCGCGGCGCAGCTGTACCGTTCCGCAACTCGTGCAGGCCGCAACGAAGAACAACGCGCTGGTCGCGGAGCTCACCAAAGACGGCGAGGGCGTCCTGGGCGGGATCACGGGAACGCCGTTCCCGATTACGACCAACGCAAAGGAGATGGCGTGGAACCATCGCCTGCGTTTCCTGCCGCACAAGCTCTATCGTTCCTACGCGACTGCGCCGGTGCAGGCGAACGGCTCGTACAACCTCATCAAGTACCAGGATGAGGCGTTGAACAACTGGACCGATCCGACGAAGAAGAAGGCGGAGGAGCTGAACAACATCCAGTTGATGTATCTGCAGAATACGGTGGCGCCGGCGCGCTTGGCCGGCAACGTGATCTTGGTTCACGAGTCGCTGAACGGCACGATCGAGCCGCGTAAGGCGTGGTCGTACAATCCCGGTCAACGCCGCACGCGGCGCGCGCCGGACATCGCCTACGACAATCCGGGCTTCAACACCGACGGCATGTCGACGGCGGATTCGTTCACGGGCTTCAACGGGGCGCTGGACCGCTACGACTGGTCTTTCAAGGGCAAGAGCGTGAAGTTCGTGCCTTACAATTCGTACGACGTCGTCAACTCCAAATACGATCAGCTGATCAAACCGAAGCACTTGAATCAGGATCTCGTGCGGTACGAGCCGCACCGCGTGTACACGATCGAGGCGAAGCTCAAACCCGGGCAGCGTCACGTCTATGCACGGCGCGTGCTGCATATCGACGAAGACAGCTGGGGGATATTGTCCGGCGAACTCTATGACGGCCGCGGCGGGTTGTGGCGCTTCCAGGAGATCCACAACATCAATTTCTACCAAGTGCCGCTGTGTTTCGGCATCGGCGAGATGGTCTACGATTTGACGGGCGGCGGCCGTTATCTCGCCGGTTCGCTCATCAACGAAGAGGCGCCGTTCAACTTCGATGCGGATGAATTGAACGCAAGCCGCTATACGCCGGAAGCACTGCGTACGATCGGCGTGCGCTGATCGATCGCTAGAGCGAGAGGTCGGGGAGCCGCGCGTTGCGGCTCCCTTTCTTTTTGACGCTAGCGCGCTTCGATCGTGATGGCGTTGCCTTGCGCATGAACGGCGATCCGTCTCAGCTTCGGACCGAAGGCGAGCGGCAGATTGCTTGACACCGGCGTATGCATCGACGCGTAGGCGGCGGTGCACGCGACGAAATCGACGTTGACGGTTTCGCCGTCCGGCGATGTCGATCGCACAACCAGTTCGGCACCCGCGCCGTCGCCCTGGGCCATCCCGGTCAGATGCGCCACCTTGCCGTCGGCGCCGGTGATGACGGTGCCGGAGTCGATGCGTGCGACCATGCTCTTTTCGCATGCAGCGGCGACCGCGCGTTTCGGTCCGGCATGCGGCACGAACGGAACGGTCTTCAAACCCGGATTGAGGTTCGGCACGACCAGCTGATTTTGAGGCGCGGCCGCGACGGCGGCGGCCAAAGCGCTTGCCAGGACTGCGATCGCTACGCTGCGCGACATGGACTTGATCCCCAATTTACGTCGCGCGCAGCTTAGATCGGCTGTGCCGCAACGCTCCACCGGGGAAGCGGCGGAGCGTTAACGCCGGCCGGCTCGGTTAATGCGCCTTACTTCGCGAGTTCGGCGAACAGAGGCTCAAGGCGCTTTTTGGCGAGAGGCGGAACAAAGGCCGCCTTTGCGGCCGCCAGGTTGCTCTTGTCGTTGCCGACGACCACCAGGCCCACCATACCCATGCCGAAATGCGGCGTGCATTTGTAGACATAGATGCCGGGCTTATCGAACTTGTAGGTGATCTCTTTCGTGTAGCCGGACGAGAAAGCCGGCACGCCGGCAGGCACGCCGCCGGGGACGAAAGCCACATTGTGGCCGGGGTTTGTCGCCACCCATTTGACGGTGTCGCCTTTGGCGACCTTCACAAGACCCGGCTTGAACACGTTCATGGTGTTCGTCGCTTTGTCGCGGTTCAGCATTTCGACCACGACTTCGGCGGCCGATGCGGTTTGCGCGGCGACGACGGAGAGAACGAAGGCACTTACGATCCAAAGCGTACGCATGGATATCTCGCGTTGTTAGGCGGAGAGTGAACTAAGTTCGCGCCGCCGCGACCTCAAGAGCGTTCAGCGTCACACCGGCGTGGCGCGAGAGCGCACCCAGTCGTTCACGATCGTTTCCAGTACGGGCAAGGGCAGGGCGCCGTTCTGAAGCACCGTGTCATGGTAGGCGCGGATGTCGAACCCTTGCCCCAAGGCGGCCTTTGAGCGTTCGCGCAATTCCAGGATTTTGTTCTTGCCGAGTTGATAGGCGCAGGCTTGTCCCGGGTAGACGAAGTAGCGGTCGATCTCGCGCGCGATGTTGTCTCGGGTCAGCGCGGTGTTGGCGGTGAAGTAGGCGATCGCGCGCGCGCGGCTCCAGCCCATGGCGTGGATGCCGGTGTCGACGACGAGACGGCAAGCGCGCCAAAGCTCCATCGTGATACGGCCGACTTCGTCGAGATCGTTTTCGTAGAGGCCCATCTCCTTCGCCAGGAGTTCGGTGTAGAGCGCCCAGCCTTCGACGTAGGCGGTGAAGAAGAGGTATTTGCGGAAATCCGGAATGTTCTTCGTTTCCTGCGCAATCGAGATTTGCAGGTGATGGCCGGGGATGCCCTCGTGAAAGGTGAGCGCCGCCATCTGCCATTTCGGCAGCGTCGCCATCGAGGCCAGGTTGTAATAGACGAGGCCGGGCCGCGCGCCGTCCGGCGACGGGCTGTTGTAGAGCGCGATGGTTTGGCCGCTTTCCATGAACGGCTCCATGCGTTTGACGTCGACGCGCGCCTTGGGCAGCGCGCCGAACGTCGAGGGGAGCGCTGCCCTGGCTTTCTCCAGGAGATCGTGCGAGCGAGCGAGATAGTCGGCGCGGCTCTTGTCGGATTCCGGATAGAGGTAGCGCTTGTTGGTGCGAAGGTCGGCGTAGAACGCCTTCAGCGGGCCTTTGAAGCCGAGCTTGCGTTTCAGCACTTCCATCTCGCGCGACAGACGGGCGACCTCACTCAAGCCAAGGTCGTGGATCTGCTTGGCGCGGAGCTTCAGCGTGGTGTGGTTGGCGATGCGTTCGTCGTAGAAGGCGGCGCCGTCGGGGAGGCTTGCGACACCGTGGTCGGTCTTGACCGTGGCACCGATCTCTTCCGTCACTGCGATCAGACGCTCGTAGGCGGGGCCTAGGTGTTCAAGCAGCGCTTGCTCGGCGGCGGCGGTCAGTTTCGCCTTTGCGGCGTCGTCCAGCTTCAACGGCGCGATCTTCGACTTGAAGGCGGCAAAGATGTCGTTGTCGCCTTTGCCGCCACGGAACGGTTTGCCCGCGATGGTCGCGCGCAGATCGGCCAGCATGAGGCCGTAGGAGAAGCGCGGCAGCGTCACGCCGTTTGCCTGCTGGTCGCGCATGAAGGTGATGAGTTGGTCGATCACCTTTTCGGACGCGGCGATGCGGGCGACGAAGGCCTCGGCGTCGGCCTCGTCGTCGATGCGGTGCTGGTTGATGAGGAGACCCGGCACACCGAGATGCGCGCCCTCGAAATGCGAGACGTCGTAGTTCTGAAGGCGGAAGGGGTGGTTCGCGGCGCGTTGTTCTTTGTCGAACAGGAAGACGTCGTAGGAGACGCGTACGCTTGGGCTCAGCGCGGGCCGGTCGATATTCGCGCGCATGAAATCCAAATCGGCGAGGTTGTCGCGATTGGCCTTTTCGGCCTGTGCGGCGGAATAGTCGTCCCACTCGCCGTAGCGTTTCTTCATGCCGATATAGGTCATGAATTCAGGCGAGTCTTCGAGATCGCGCGTGAAGGCTTGCGCAAAGAAGTTCAGGAGTTTGCGGTCTTCGGCGGTTGTGGGTGCGGCGCCTGCACCGACGCCGGCCGTGGCCAAATCGTCGACGCAACCGGCGAGGCTGAGCGCGGCCAGCGCGGTCGACAGCTTCAGGAAAGCGCGGCGTTCAAGGGCGGCCGGTCGATGCGTCATGCAAGTCCCCCAGATGTCGGAGGCAGGAGACTAGAGGTGCGCTTCTTCACGCGCTAGGTTCGCGGGCACACAAACGCGCGAGCCTCATGCCCCGACCCGCCAAGTTCGCTTTCCTTGAGCATTCCGGGGTGTTGGCCTTCGCCCATCGCGGCGGGGCGCTTGAGGCGCCTGAGAACACGATGAAGGCGTTCGAGTACGCGGTTGGGCTTGGGTACCGCTATTTGGAGACGGATGCCTATGCGACGCGCGACGGGGTCTTGATCTCGTTTCACGACGACAAGCTGGACCGCGTCACGGATGCGAAGGGCAAGATCGAGACGTTGACGTGGGACGCGTTGCAGCGTGCGCGGATCGGCGGGAGCGAGCCTATTCCGCTGCTTGAGGATTTGCTGACGCGCTGGCCGGACGTGCGGATCAACATCGATCCGAAGCATGACGGCGCCGTCGCGCCGCTGATTGCGCTGATCAAGCGGCTGGGCGCTCAGGATCGGGTTTGCATCGGGTCGTTTTCGGACACGCGCATCCGGCAGGTGGTCGATGCGTTCGACGGGCGGGTCTGCACGTCGCCGGGGCCGCAAGGCGTGATGCGGTTGAAGGCGGCCTCTCTCGGTTGGCCCGCCTGGCGCTGGCGGCAGGGTTGCGTGCAGGTGCCGGTGAGCGCGAACGGTGTCACGATCGTAAACCGACGCTTTGTCGAAGCGGCGGAACGTCGCGGCCTGCAAGTGCATGTGTGGACGATCGACGACGAATCAGAAATGGATAGGCTTATTGCTCTGGGCGTGCACGGTCTGATGACCGACAGTCCGTCGGTTCTTAAGAACGTGCTTACCCGGAAAGGACTGTGGGGTTGATTTAGGTCAACGTCCCACTGCTCGCAGCGGGGCATGTTGCGCTGCGATAAGCGGCGACGATGCCGATCGCGAGGGGCACTATGCAGCCAGTTACCGGTCCACGACAGGCTCAATTCGATCTCTTTGTCGTACCTGCCATCTTCGTCATCTTTCTGTTCTTAGGGTTTGCGGTCGCCGCGCAGACGCACGATCCGCTTATGGCGATCCAGGCGTGGACGTTCATGGCGGGGATCGGCATTGCGCTGGCCTTTTTCGTCAAGCGCTACAGTGAAGGTGTGCCGGCCGACGATACGGGGGCCTATGCCAACGACATCATCAAGGCGGGCGTGATCGCCTCCATGTTCTGGGGCATTGCCGGGATGCTGGTCGGCGTGGTCATCGCGCTGCAGCTTTCGTTTCCCCATCTCTTCTACTTTCCGGATATCCCTGAGAGTTCGTTCGGGCGGCTTAGGCCGTTGCACACGTCGGCGGTGATCTTTGCCTTCGGCGGCAACGTGCTGATCGCGACGTCGTTCTACGTCGTGCAGCGCACGTCCAAGGCGCGGCTCGCCGGCGGGCTTTGGCCTTGGTTCGTGTTCTGGGGCTATCAGATTTTCATTCTGGTCGCGGGCACCGGCTATCTCATCGGTGTCACGCAATCGCGCGAATACGCCGAGCCCGAGTGGTACGCCGATTTGTGGCTGACACTTGTTTGGGTCGCCTATCTGCTCGTGTTCCTGGGCACGCTGTGGAAGCGAAAAGAGCCGCACATCTATGTCGCGAACTGGTTCTATCTCGCGTTCATCGTGACGATCGCGATGCTGCACATCGTGAACAATCTGGCGATGCCGGTGTCGTGGCTGGGCATCAAGAGCTATTCGCTGTTCGCGGGCGTGCAGGATGCGCTGACGCAATGGTGGTACGGCCACAACGCCGTCGGATTCTTCCTGACCGCGGGGTTCCTCGCGATCATGTACTACTTCATCCCGAAGCAGGCGGAGCGGCCGGTCTATTCGTACCGGCTGTCGATCATCCATTTCTGGTCGCTGATCTTCATCTACATCTGGGCGGGGCCGCATCACTTGCACTACACGGCGCTGCCGGTGTGGGCGCAGACGTTGGGCATGACGTTCTCGATCAGGCTGTGGATGCCGTCATGGGGCGGGATGATCAACGGCCTGATGACGCTGTCGGGCGCTTGGGACAAGCTTCGCACCGATCCGGTGTTGCGCATGCTGGTCGTCTCGGTCGCGTTCTACGGCATGTCGACGTTCGAGGGGCCGGTCATGTCGATCAAGGCCGTGAACGCGCTCTCGCATTACACGGACTGGACGATCGGCCACGTGCACTCGGGCGCGCTGGGCTGGGTCGGATTCGTGTCGTTCGGCGCGCTTTACTGTTTGACGCCGTGGCTGTGGCGGCGCGAGCGGCTTTATTCGCTGGCGCTGGTCGAGTGGCACTTCTGGATCGCGACCATCGGCATCGTCTTCTACATCACGGCGATGTGGGTGTCGGGCATCATGCAGGGCTTGATGTGGCGCGCCTATAACGACTTCGGCTTCCTCGAATATTCGTTCGTCGAGACGGTCGAGGCGATGCATCCTTATTACATCATCCGCGCGCTCGGCGGACTGCTCTATCTCAGCGGTGCGATCATCATGGCCTATAATCTCTATCGCACGGCGCGGGGCGACGTGCGGGTGGGCGAACCGTTGGCCTTGAAGCCGCAATTGGCTGCGGCGTAGGGAGGCAAAAGATGTTCAATCACGGAACGCTCGAACGTCATTCGCTGTTGCTGGTCGCCGGCATTCTGATCGTCGTGGCGATCGGCGGCATCGTCGAAATCGCGCCGCTGTTCTATCTCGAAAGCACGATCGAGAAGGTGCAGGGCATGCGGCCTTACACGCCGCTGGAGCTGGCCGGGCGCAAGATCTACATGCGCGAGGGCTGCTATCTCTGTCACAGCCAGATGGTGCGGCCGTTGCGCGACGAGGTCGAGCGCTATGGGCATTACAGCCTGGCGGCGGAGAGCATCTACGACCATCCGTTCCAATGGGGTTCAAAGCGCACGGGGCCGGATCTCGCGCGCGTTGGCGCCAAGTACTCCGACGAATGGCACCGTGCGCATCTTGTCGATCCGCGCTCGGTGGTGCCGGAGTCGGTGATGCCGCCGTATAAATTCCTGGCGGCGACACCTCTTTCGTTCGACGACGTTGCGGGCGACTTAAAGGCGAACCGCATGGTCGGCGTGCCGTACAGCGACGACATGGTCGCGAACGCCAAGGCGGATTTGATCGCGCAGGCGACGCCGGACGACGAGGGCCAAGACGCCTTCAAGAAGCGCTATGCCAAGGCGGAGGCGCGCGATTTCGACGGCGATCCGAAGCGGATCACGGAGATGGACGCGCTGGTCGCCTATCTGCAAATGCTGGGCACGCTTGTCGATTTCAAAACTTATCAGGCGGATGCGCCTGAGAACCGGCGGTAGGGGCCATGGACTACGACACGCTCGCCACGTTTTCACGCAGTTGGGGCACGGTCTATCTGATGCTCGTGTTCTTTGCGCTGTGCGCCTATGCGCTGTGGCCGCGCAATCGGGACAAGTTCGATCGCGCCTCGCGCATGCCTTTGGATGAGGACGACCGCTGATGGCCAAGCGCAACGAGATTGACCAAGCCACCGGCACCGAAACCACGGGGCACGAGTGGGACGGCATCAAGGAGCTGAACACGCCGCTGCCGCGCTGGTGGCTGTGGGTGTTTTACGCGACGATCGTTTGGGCCATCGGCTATTGGGTGCTCTACCCGGCTTGGCCGCTGGTGACCGGCTACACACAGGGTGTGCTCAACCATTCGCAGCGCGCCGACGTGGCGCAGGCGGTGAAGGAGATGAAGACCCAGCGCGCCGTGCAGGGTAAGCAACTGCAAGGCGCAACGCTGCAGCAGATCGAGGCCGATCCCAATTTGCTTCAGTTCGCACGCGAGGCCGGCAAGTCGGCCTTCGGCGACAATTGCGCGACTTGCCACGGTTCGGGCGCGCAGGGGTTCAAAGGCTATCCCAATCTGAACGACGACATTTGGCTGTGGGGCGGCACGCTCGACGATATTCGCCACACGATTCAGGTGGGCGTGCGCTCCGCGCATCCGGAGGCGCGCGTGTCGCAGATGCCCGCGTACGGGCGTGACGCGTTGTTGGAGAAGAACCAGATCGCCGACCTCACGCAGTATGTTCTGAAGCTGTCGGGTCAGAAAGCGAACGCGGCGGCAGCCGCGCGCGCAGAGCCGGTGTTCAAGGAACAATGCGCCGCGTGTCACGGCGACGACGGTCGCGGCAAGCGTGAGTTCGGCTCACCGAATTTAACCGATCGCGAGTGGCTCTACGGCGGCAGCGCCGCCGAGATCCGCACGCAGATCGAACAAGGCCGCGGCGGCGTGATGCCGACGTGGGGTACGCGCCTCGACGCGATGACGGTCGACGCGCTGGCGGTATACGTTCACAGTTTGGGGGGCGGCGAGTAAAACGCCGCTCCGAAGGGTCCCGTGCGCCATGAGTGCGCCGATTATGTCAACCTTGAAGGCGGTCGCTGCGGAAACGCACGCGCTTGCCGCGGACGGCGTTCAGCGCAGCGATGCGCGGGCCACGAACAGCGCTGCCGTGCGGCGGGACTATGTCGCGCGCGTGCCGATCTATCCGAAGCTCGTTCACGGCAACTTCCGCTTGCTCAAATGGGTCGGCATGGCGGTGATGCTGGGTATCTATTACGTCCTGCCGTGGCTGCGCTGGGATCGTGGTCCGAGTGCGCCCGATCAAGCCGTGCTCGTCGATCTGGTGCGGGAGCGGTTCTATTTCTTCTTCATCGAGATTTGGCCGCAGGAGATTTACTACGTCACCGGGCTTTTGATCCTGGCTTCGTTGCTGCTGTTTCTCGTGACCTCGCTGTTCGGACGCGTGTGGTGCGGGTATGCCTGTCCGCAGACGGTGTGGACCGATCTCTACATCATGGTCGAGCGTTTGATCGAGGGCGACCGCAACGAACGAATCCGTCTCGATAAGTCGCCTTGGACGGCGGAGAAGGCTGCCAAGAAAACGGCGAAGCATGGGGTGTGGCTTTTGATCGCCGCGCTCACGGGCGGTGCGTGGATTTTCTATTTCCACGATGCGCCGACCTTGGCCGCAAATCTGTTCCAGGGTACGGCGGACACGACCGCGTATCTGTTTCTTGGGATACTGACCTTCACGACCTATTGGCTTGCCGGGCACATGCGCGAGCAGGTCTGCACGTATATGTGCCCGTGGCCGCGCATTCAGGCGGCGCTCGTCGATCGCGATACGCTGATGGTGACCTATCGCAGCGCACGCGGCGAACCGCGCGGGCCGCACAAGAAGGGCCAACCGTGGGACGGTCGCGGGCACTGCATCGACTGCAATCAGTGCGTGGCAGCCTGCCCCATGGGCATCGATATTCGCGACGGCGATCAGCTTGAGTGCATCAATTGCGCGCTGTGCGTCGACGCTTGCAACGACGTGATGAAGCGCGTCGGGTTGCCGCGCGGGTTGATCGGCTACGACTCGCTCGGGCACATGGAGCAGAAGGCGCAGGGCGTGACCGCG
>JAEUMM010000138.1 GCA_016792645.1 Alphaproteobacteria bacterium
GCCGACCGCATAGTTGATGATGGTCTCGGATTGAACCGAGCTGTAGCCGAGGGCCTTCAGCGCTTCCGGAACCGACTGGTTGATGATCTTGAAGTAGCCGCCGCCGGCCAGCTTCTTGAACTTCACCAGCGCGAAGTCGGGTTCGATGCCCGTCGTGTCGCAGTCCATGACGAGGCCGATCGTGCCGGTCGGCGCGATGACGGTCGTCTGGGCGTTGCGGTAGCCGTAGAGCGCGCCTTGGGCCAACGCTTCGTCCCACGAACCGCGTGCGCGGTCGACCAGACCTTCGAAGCCGGTCGCCGGCATGTCGATGGCGTTGAGCGGCACGGGCTTCGTTGACAGCTTCTCGTAACCGTCGACCGAGCCGAACGCAGCGCGGCGGTGGTTGCGGATGACGCGCAGCATGTGCTCGGCGTTCTTGGCGTAGCCTTTGAAGGCGCCGAGTTCGCGGGCCATCGCGGCCGACGTGGCGTAGGACGCGCCGGTCATCAGGGCGGCGAGGGCTGCGGCGACGGCGCGGCCTTGGTTCGAGTCGTAGGCGATGCCCGACGACATCAAGAGGCCGCCGATGTTGGCGTAGCCGAGGCCGAGCGTGCGGTACTCGTAGGAGAGCTGCGCGATTTCCTTGGACGGGAATTGCGCCATCATCACCGAGACTTCGAGGACGATCGTCCAGAGGCGGACGGCGTGCTCATACGCGGCGACGTCGAAGTACTGCGAGCCGTCCGACAGCTGCTTACGGAAGGCGAGCAGGTTCAGCGACGCGAGGTTGCACGCCGTGTCGTCGAGGAACATGTATTCCGAGCACGGGTTCGAGCCGCGGATCGGGCCGGACGCCGGGCAGGTGTGCCAGTCGTTGACCGTGGTGTGGAATTGGATGCCCGGGTCCGCGCACTGCCACGCGGCTTCGGCGATTTGATCCCACAGGCCGCGCGCCTTCAGCGTCTTGTGCGTCTTGCCGTCGGTGCGGCGCGTCAGCTTCCATTCGCCGTCGGTTTCGACCGCGCGCAGGAAGTCGTCGGTGACGCGGACGGTGTTGTTCGAGTTCTGGCCCGAGACGGTGTAGTACGCCTCGCCGTCCCAGTCGGTGTCGTAAACCGGGATGTTCAGTTCGGTGTAGCCTTGGCGGGCGACTTGGATCGCGCGTTGGATGGCGTTGTCTTGGATCGCCGCTTTGCGGGCCGCTTTGATCTCGCGCTTCAGAGCGGGGTTTTGCAGCGGGTCGAAGCAGGCGTCACCTTGGGCGCTGCAGTTCACGCAGGCCTTGATGATCAGGTTCAAGTGCTTCTGCAACAGCTTCGAGCCGGCGACGAGGGCCGCGACCTTCTGTTCCTCGATCACCTTCCAGTCGATGAACTTCTCGATGTCCGGATGATCGGCGTCGACGATGACCATTTTTGCCGCGCGGCGCGTGGTGCCGCCCGACTTGATGGCGCCGGCCGCGCGGTCGCCGATCTTCAGGAAGCTCATCAAGCCCGACGACTTGCCGCCGCCCGACAGTTTCTCCGAGCCGCCGCGCAGCGCCGAGAAGTTCGAGCCGGTGCCCGAGCCGTATTTGAACAAACGCGCTTCACGAACCCAGAGGTCCATGATGCCGCCTTCGTTCACCAGGTCGTCCTTGATGCCCTGGATGAAGCAGGCGTGGGGCTGCGGGTGCTCGTAGGCGCTGGCCGAGGCGACGAGTTCGCCGGTCCAGTGGTCGACGTAGTGGTGACCTTGCGCGGGGCCGTCGATGCCGTAGGCCCAGTGCAGGCCGGTGTTGAACCATTGCGGGCTGTTGGGCGCCGCCATCTGGGTCGCCAGCATGTAGCGCATTTCGTCGAAGAAGGCCTGCGCGTCGCGCTCGCCGTCGAAGTAGCCGCCCTTCCAGCCCCAATAGGCCCAGGTGCCGGCCAGACGGTCGAAGACTTGCTTGCCGCTGTGTTCGCCGACGTTCTTCGGTTCGCCGTCGAGTTTGGCGAGCGCGGCTTCGTCGGGGGCTTTGCGCCAGAGGAATTCGGGGACGTTTTCTTCGGGGACGGGCTTCAGGCGCGCGGCGAGGCCGGCCTTGCGGAAGTATTTCTGAGCCAGCACGTCAGAGGCGACTTGCGACCACCGTTCGGGGACTTCGACGTTGTCCTGCTTGAACACCACCGAGCCGTCCGGATTGCGGATCTCGCTGGCGGTCGTGCGGAACGGAATGCCTTCGTATGCGGATTGCCCTTCAACGGTGAAGACGCGGTCGATGCGCATGCTGTGTAGCCCCTCTGACTAGTCGTCGTGATCAACAGATGCCTGCGAGCGACCGGAGACCGTTGGGACTGTCGTGGGACTGATGCGCGTTTCGACCCAGAAACTGCCGCGCTCGGTCCCCGACCGCGCCTCAAATTCGGTGGCGAGCAGGGACAGTTATCTAGTACCTAGATTTTGATCCGAGCAACAGGTTTTGTGTTAATCGGGGCACGACGCCACCATATCTTGTGGCCGGATCTGTGGAAAGTGCGGGGACGCCGCTGTGCGTTTCGGACGCTTCGGCGACGACGTTGCGACTCCACCACAGCGTTCTCGGTGGGAGCTCTATTTTCGCTCGATCGACCGTCCGGCGAAGGTGTGCGGCCCAAGCTCTTGGCGCCGCTGACTCTTCCGGTCTCGGGCGCTTATTGGGTCGTCCGAGCGTCATGCGAATCAGTGCGTCTTGGAAATGATGACACTTGTGCGTGGCCGTGTGGAAAACCGATTTGCATCGGAACTTCGCCAAGATCCGGCGGAACTGCGCCGCGATTTCGCTTTTTGGCGGTTTTGGGGGTGACGGGGTTGTATGGTGCGCAGCGCTTGCGGATGGGCATAATGTGGCCTCAAAGCCCCCGTCCGGTTGGGCCCTAAGTTTCTTTCGTTCTCACCCCAAGGGGTTTTCATGCGATTGCGTTTGGTTCGTGGCTTGCCCGTGGCCGTGTTGGTCCTCGTGCTGGCAGTGCAGGCTTTTGCGCTGCTGCCTGTTGCGTCCGCCCGGACGCCTTGGCCGCAAGACGCCAGCGATCTGAAGCCGGACCCGGCTATCCGTTTCGGCGTGCTGCCCAACGGATTGCGCTATGCGATCAAGCCGAACGCCAATCCGCAGGGGACCGTCACGGTGCGCATCCGGATCGCGGCCGGGTCGCTGCATGAGAGCGATAGCGAACAGGGCGTCGCGCATTTCTTGGAACACATGGCGTTCAACGGCTCGGAGAACTATCCAGAAGGCGAGATGTTCAAGGCGCTGCAGCGGCTGGGCATCCAGATCGGATCGAGCGCCAATGCGTCGACCGACTTCGACAACACGACGTTCGCGTTGTCGTTGCCCAGTACGCGGCCGGATACATTGAACACCGGGTTCAAGATTCTGCGCGAGATCGTCGGGAGCTTGACGCTGTCGGAAGAGGCGATCGTCCGCGAGCGCGGCGTCATCCTGTCGGAAGAGCGCGCGCGCGACACGCCGGGCATGCGTGCGAACCTGGCGCAGCTGCATGCGCTGTTTGCCGGGCAGAAGTATCCCAACCGCTTTCCGATCGGGAAACTTGAGTTCATCAAAACCGCTACCGCGGCAAAGTTGCGTTCGTTCTATGAACGGCACTATCGGCCGGAGCGGGCGCTCCTTGTCGTTGCCGGCGACGTCGATCCGGTGTTGATGGAAGCTAAGATCAAGGCGGTCTTTGGCGACTGGTCTCAGCCCGGTCCGGCAGCGCCGCCGGAGAATTTTGGCTCGCCATCGAAGCGCGGGCTGGTGGCGGCATACTCAGTCCAGCCGGGGCTTGAGGAAAGCGTCACTCTGAACTGGATTCAGCCGGAAGACGTGCGCGGCGACAAGAAGGCGCGGCGCAACGAAATCCATCAGCGGATCGTCGGCTTCACCGTTTTGAATCGACGGTTGAGCAAGCTGGCGCGCACGGCGGACGCACCCTTCATCGACGCGCGGGCGGCACGTGAAGTGGTGCAAGGCGCCGGCATTGTGACGGCGTTGACTGTTCGGACGCGGGCCGGCGGTTGGGCCAAGGGGATGCAGGCGGCGGAGCAGGAGTTGCGCCGGGCGCTGACCCATGGGTTGCAGCAAGAAGAAGTAAGCCGCGAGGCGTTGGAACAGAAATCGCCTTATCTGCTGGTGGCCGCGAACGCGAAGACTCGGTCGAACATCGAAATCGCGGACTGGCTGTTGATGACGCTGGACGCCGGCCGGGTGCCGACCGATCCTCAGACGGATCTGGGGCTTTATACGCAGTCGATTACCGGTATGAAGGCCGTGGATGTCACGAACGCGCTGAAGGCGACGTTCAGCGGCAGCGGACCCGTTGTGTTCGTCACGACGGCCCTGCCGATCGCGCGCGGCGAGGATGCGATCAAGCAGGCCTACACGCAGAGCCGCGCGGTGGCGGTCGCTGCGCCGCCGCCGAGCACCATCAAGGAGTTCAGCTATCGCGACTTCGGCCCGAAGGGCGCGGTCGCAGAACGCAAGACGGTGGCCGACATCGATGCGACGTTGGTGAAGTTCGCGAACGGCGTGAAGCTGAACGTCAAGTCGACCGATTTCGAGAAAGATAAGGTGAGCGTCGTCGTCCGCGTCGCCGGCGGGTATTTGGCGTTGCCGAAGAAGCGTGGCGTCGCGTGGGCGCTGCCGTTTGCATTCGTCGAGGGGGGCTTGGGCAAACTGACCATCGGCGAATTGGAGCAGACGGAGCCCGGGCATTTTGCCGGCATCTTCCTCGACGTCGATGAGGACGTGTTTCAGATCGCCGGCGACACCGTCGAGCGCGATACGCTGCTGCAGTTGCAGGTGCTTGCGGCCTATTTCACCGATGCCGTCTATCGGCCCGACGGTTTGAAGCGCATTCAGGCGGCAGGCGAAGGCCAATTGCGCCAGCAGGATACGACGGCGACCGGCGTGCTTTCGCGCGAGTTGCCTGGGCTGGTGCATGGCAACGATCCGCGTTGGGCTTCTCCGGATATCAACGACATTCGCGCGATCACGATGGACGACGTCAAGACAGCCATCGCGCCTTCGTTGGCGCAGGCGCCGATCGAAGTGACGATTGTAGGACACGTGAAGGTCGAGGACGCTATCGAAGCGACGGCCAAGACCTTTGGCGCCCTTCCGGCGCGTCAGGGCGCCTACAAGATTCCGGAGGGTGCGCGCAACGTGAGCTTCCCGGCGAAGGGCGGCCGCGCGGATTTCAAACATGAGGGGCGGCCGGATCAGGCAGCGGTTGTCGCCGCGTGGCCGGGTCCAGACCTTTTCAGCAATACGCGGCTCGACCGGTCGGTTGCGATCTTGAACGAGGTCATTCAGCTGCGCCTCATCGACGAGGTGCGCGAGAAGCAGGGCAGCACATATACGCCATTCGGTTCTTACTGGTCGTCGAAGTCGGTCAAAGGTTTCGGTTATATGTTTGCGGGCGTTGAGCCGAAGCCCGAAGAAGCGGACAAGTTCTTTGAGACGCTTGCCGAGATCACGCAAGAGCTGCGCAACGGCGAGCTGTCGGCGGATCTGTTGGAGCGGGCGCGTAAGCCGGTGCTCTATCAGCAATACGCGGCGGAATCGACGAATGCGTATTGGATCCAGTCGCTGCGCGATATTCAGACCGATCCGCGGAACCTGGAGCGGTTGCGCTCGGCGTTGAAGGATTACGGTACAATCACGGAAGCGGAAGTCATCGCGGCCGCGAAGACGTTCCTCGACGACAAGCGGCGGATCGATATGCGGGTGTCGCCGAAGTAGCGGCGCCTTAGCCGGAATAGTCGTGCCAGGCGCCTTCATCGTCGCGGACGCGTAGCCGGTCGTCGGGCGTGCGCTCGATATCGCAGGTCTCGAGGTTGGCTTTTGCGTGGCCGCCTGGGATGTCGAGGACGTAGGACGGCAGGGCAATGCCGGAGACGCGGCGGCGGAGTTCGCGCATCAGGTTCTGGCCGTGTTCAATCGTCGTGCGGAAGTGCGACGTGCCCGGCGCCATGTCAGCGTGGTGCAAGTAGTAAGGCTTGATCCGGTTCTCGACGAACATGCGAATCAAGTCGGCCAGCGTGTCGGCGTCGTCGTTG
>JAEUMM010000146.1 GCA_016792645.1 Alphaproteobacteria bacterium
CCTATGGCGCGCACGGTGCGTGACTGCGCGATCATGCTGAAGTCGATGGCGAGCCATGATCCGCTGGATTCGACCAGCGTCGATCTGCCGGTGCCGGATTACGAAGCGGCGATGACGGGCAACATCAAAGGTCTGCGCGTCGGGATTCCGAAGGAGTATCGGCTTGACGGCATGCCGGCCGAGATCGAGGCGTTGTGGCAGAAGGGGATCGAGTGGCTGAAGGCCGCCGGCGCAGAAATCGTCGACGTTAGTCTGCCGCATACGAAGTACGCGCTGCCGGCCTATTACATCGTGGCGCCGGCGGAGGCTTCGTCGAACTTGGCGCGGTATGACGGCGTGCGCTTTGGTTTGCGTGAGCCGGGCAAGGACATCACGTCGATGTATGAGAACACGCGCGCGGCGGGGTTCGGGCGCGAGGTGCAGCGGCGCATCTTGGTCGGCACGTATGTGCTGTCCGCCGGGTACTACGACGCCTATTACATCAAGGCGCAGAAGTTGCGGACGTTGATCGCGCGCGACTTCGACGAAGCCTACAAGAAGTGCGACGTGCTGTTGACGCCGACGGCGCCGGGGCCTGCGTTCGGGATTGGCGAGAAGACGGATGATCCGATCGCGATGTATCTCAACGACGTGTTCACGGTGACGGTGAACCTGGCGGGGTTGCCGGGGATTTCGGTGCCTGCCGGGTTGAACAGCGAGGGTTTGCCGCTCGGTCTTCAGTTGATCGGCAAGGCGTTCGACGAGTCGACGCTGTTCCGCGTCGGCGAGGTGATCGAGAAGGCTGCCGGTCTGACGCCGCGGCCGGCGGCGTGGTGGGAGGTTTAGGCCATGACGGATGTTGTGATCACCACGCGCAAAGGCCACGACCCTGCCCAGTTGCTCGAAGGGGCGACTGGGAAGTGGGAAGTCGTCATCGGCATGGAAGTCCATGCGCAGGTGCTGTCGAAGGCGAAGCTGTTTTCGGGGGCGTCGGCGGAGTTCGGGGCTGAGCCGAACGAGCATGTGAGTTTCGTCGATGCGGCGATGCCGGGGATGCTGCCCGTCATCAACAAATATTGCGTCGAGCAGGCGGTGAAGACGGGGCTCGGCCTCAAGGCCGCGATCAACAAGCGGTCGATCTTTGACCGGAAGAACTATTTCTATCCGGATCTGCCGGCCGGCTATCAGATCTCGCAGTACAAGCATCCGATCGTGGGCGAGGGCGTCGTTATCGTCGACATGCCGGGCGGGAAGTCGATCACCGTCGGGATCGAGCGGCTGCATTTGGAGCAGGACGCGGGCAAGTCGCTGCACGATCAGCATCCGGATCAGTCGTATGTCGACTTGAACCGGGCTGGCGTGGCGTTGATGGAGATCGTGTCCAAGCCCGACCTGCGCTCGTCGGAAGAGGCGGCGGCGTATCTGAAGAAGCTGCGCGGCATCTTGCGTTATCTCGGGACCTGCGACGGGAACATGGAAGAGGGTTCCATGCGCGCGGACGTGAACGTCTCCGTCCGCAAGCCTGGCGATAAGCTCGGCACGCGGTGCGAGATCAAGAACGTGAACTCGATGCGGTTCGTGGCGGCGGCGGTGGAGTTCGAGGCGCGGCGGCAGATCGACATCATCGAGGGCGGCGGGACTATCCATCAGGAGACGCGGCTCTACGATTCGAAGAAGAACGAGACGCGGTCGATGCGGTCCAAGGAAGAGGCGCACGACTATCGCTACTTCCCAGATCCGGACTTGCTGCCGCTGGAGTTCGACGATGCGTTCGTGGGGCGGATCAAGGCGTCGCTGCCGGAGCTGCCGGATGACAAGAAGGACCGCTTCATGCGGGATTATGGGCTTTCGCTCTATGACGCCGGCGTGTTGGTCGCCGAGCGCGAGAGTGCAGAGTTTTTCGAGCAGGTGGCCAAGGGGCGTGACGCGAAGCTCGCCGCCAACTGGGTGATCAACGAGTTGTTCGGGCGGTTGAACA
>JAEUMM010000167.1 GCA_016792645.1 Alphaproteobacteria bacterium
TCCGCGTCTTCCGCGCCGAGCCGTTCGATGAGGCGTCCTTCCGCGCCGCGCTCGCCCACGTGACGGAAGCCGATATCGCCGTCGCCCGCGCCCGCGAAGCGACGATCGCCGACGTCGTCGCGCGCCTGACGCCCGAAGAACGCAAGCACTTCACGCGCCAGGTCGCTCAGCGGATGCTCTCCCTGACCCGCCCGACGCAAGGCGCGCGCGGTACGCGGGATGCTGCCGCCATCGCCGCCGTCTGCAAGGATATCGGGGCGCCATCGGCGGACCAGCTGCCGCAATAAAAAACCCCGGACGTTGTCGCGTCCGGGGCCATGTCGATCGAACGATCGCGAAGCGGCGTTAGCCGCCGCCGCGAATTTCCGTCCAGAACTTCACGATCTCATCCTTGTTCTTCAAGCGCGCCTGGAACGTGCCGCCCTTGAGGAACGCTTCCACGTCGCGCGAGAAGCCGTGCTCGGCCAACTGCTCGTCCGTGTAGTCGGCGAAGATCGTGATGTTGGCCGGCCCGTTGGAGAGCTCATCGAACTGATGCTTCATCGCGCCCGGCGCGATGGAGCTGTCGATCAGCGCATAGTCCTTCTCCAAGTTCTTGGACTCGGCGTGGATGACGAGGCCGCACACATACGTAAACCGGCCACCCGGTGGGGTCATGTAGGCGACGGGCTTGCCTTCCTTCTTCAGCGACGCCGGCGTCTGGTTCCAGGTGATGGCGGCGACGATTTCGCCGGATGCCAACCCTTGGCTCAACGACGTTTCGTCGCTGGAGATGAAGCGCGCCGCAGCCACGAACTCCCGCAGCTTGCCCTGCAGGAACGTCCACTGCTCCGGCGTCATGTTGTAGGGATCGATGTCCCACGTCTTCGCGATCAGCGTGACCGTGTCGTCGACGCCGTCAAGACCGGCGACCTTGCCCTTGTATTTCGGGTCGAACAGAATCTTCCAGCTTTCCTTGCCGACATATTCCGGCGCGAGGTCGGTGCGGTACGTGACCGACGTGTTCGCCCAATATTGCGGGATGAACCAAGCCTCGGTCTCCGACTTCATCATGCCCGGAATGTTCTTCAGATAATCCGGAATGTCCTTCCAGTACTTCAGCTTCGTGACGTCGATCGGTTGAATGAGACCGGCTTCCTGCCAGCGCCCGAACTCGTACGAACACGGGCCCATCACGTCGGGCTTGTAGCCCGCGCGCATCTTCGCGAACGCCTCGTCTTCGTCCGCCCACAACGCCGTGCGCGGGTCCTTGCCGTACTTCGCCTTGTACTCCGCGAGGAACGCTGGATGCGTCCAATCTTCGAAGGTGAACAGCAGCGGTTCGCTGTCGTCGCCTTCTGCCGTGGCCGCCGGTGTTCCGGTCGCCGCCTCGGTGGTCGCTTCCCCAGTCTTCTTGGATTGCATGTAGAAGTAATAGCCGCCGGCCGCGATCACGATGATCGCCAGCACTGCAAGCAAGGATCTGTTCATGGGATCGATGTCCTCTTGAAGATCAGCTGACCGCAAAGCAAAAAAAAACATGCGGCCCGCAATTAGCGGACCGCATGCCCAATTCCGTCAAGCGGATTGTTGTCGCTAACGCCTGATTGCGGCGTCGCGGGCGTTTCAGCCGGAGCCGCCGGGGCTTCTGCCGGAGCTTCAGCAGGCGCTTCCGCCGGAGCTTCAGCGGGCGTCTCGGCCGGAGCCGCTGCCGGGTCCGTCGGAGCCGCGGCCGGATCGGTCGCCGCCGCCGGATCAGCCGGAGCTTCCGTCGTCGCCGCCGGATCAACCGGAGCTTCCGTCGCCGCCGGGTCCGTCGCCGCAGCGTCCGTCTTCGGCTTCATGTAAACAAACCAGTAGGCTGCGACCGCCAGGATGACGACCGCGATAAAGAGAAACAGACCAGTCCTATTCATTCTTCTCTCCATGTATGGCCGTCATGGTGGCCACAATCGGTTCATCGCGCTGCATTGTCGACGTTCATGGCCGTTTGCATGAAAAACGGCAGCTATGGCCGCCGTCAAACGCAAAGACCCCACCGCACGTCCAAGCGCGACTTGGCCGGAACATTATTCGTTTCCCAAAGTGCCAACAAGGACCGGCCAAGCGGGCTTTCTGCCGCACCGGGGAATCGTTGAATCGCACGGAATCGATGGGCGGGCGCGCATGCGATGGACAATCGGCGGTTGCCGGAGGTGAGCCCCGCGCCCTATGCTGAGAGAGTACGGGGTACGAGGTCTTGTGGGTTGGGCCTCCAACGACAATTTCATGAACATGCAGGACAGCGCGCGTTCGAACGAGCAAGGCGCATCGCCGCGCGATGTCGTCGGCGTCGATGCGTTTCTTGAGGAAAATCCTGAGCTTCAGTACGTCGACTGCGTGTTCGCGGATCTCTGCGGCGTCGTGCGCGGCAAGCGCATCGCGCGCGGCGCGCTAGCCGAAGTTTTCGAAACGGGCTTGGCGATCCCACACACGATCTACTTTCTCGACGCGCGCGGCGAGATGGTCGAGCGCGGTGGTCCGAATCCGCTGAATATTGATGGTGAAGGCATCGCATGGCCGGTGGCCGGAACCTTGACGAGGGTCAATTGGTCGCAGCGCCCGCACGGCCAAGTGCTCATGACGTTGTGCGATGCAAAAGGCCATCCGTACTTCGGCGAACCGCGCAACGTCCTCGAACGCGTGGTCGGCCGATTCGATTCGCTTGAGCTATTGCCCTCTGTGGGCTGCGCCTTCGAGTTCTACCTCTTCGATCGCGAGCGCTCGAAGAACGGAATCCCGCAGCCGCCGGACGCGGCGGCGGGACAGAGCGCCGCAGTGTACAGCATCAACGAGATCGACCGCTTCGATGGCGTCCTGACCGGCATCGCCGAGGCCGCGGACATCCAGGGCCTCCCGCCGCTGACCACCGCGTCTGAACCCGGTCTTGGGCGCTTCAAGATAACGATCGCTCCGGCCGATGCCGTGCGTGCTGGTGATCATGCCGTCTTTCTGCGTCAGATCGTGCGCGCCGTCGCCAGAAAGCGCGGTCTCGACGCCACCTTTATGGCCAAGCCCTATCTGGCGCTGCCCGGCAGTGCTTTGGAGATCGCGGTGGCGCTGGAGCACAGCTCCGGCCGAGACGTGTTCTTCGACGCCGCATCGGGCCCGAGTGAGGCCTTGCGTGCGGCCGTCGCCGGCGTGCAGGCACTGACCTCCGATGCGATCGCCTTGTTCGCGCCGAATGCCAACGCGTACCGCCGCTTCGCTGCAGGCGGCGTCGCGCGCAACAAGCGTTGGGGCATCAACAACAAGACGACGGCAATCGCCGCCGGCGGCGCAACGGTCGAGATGCGGCGCATCGAACATCGCCTGGCCGGCGCGGATGCAAACCCGTACTTGGCGCTCGCCGCCGTTCTCGCCGGCATCCACCACGGCATGAGCGAAGGCCTTGATCCCGGCGCGCCCTTCGACGGCAACGCCGCGACGTTCGTCGATCAGACCATGCCCTTCGCGATCGACCCGGCGCTGGTTGCACTCGAAAACGGATCGATCCTGCGCGAATACCTGGGCCCCGCCTACGTGGACCTCTATTGCGCAACGAAGCGCGCGGAGCTAGCGCGTTTCCGCAATCACATCCCGGCGCACGAATACGATTGGTACCTGTGACGCTTTAGGCGACCCGCGACTGTACGGCCGTCTCGGCAAACGGCAGCGTGAAGTAGACGCTTGTGCCGATCGAGACTTCGCTCTCGATCACAAGCTTGCCGCCGTGCATCTCGATGAGTGCGTTCGACACCGCAAGGCCAAGCCCCGTGCCGCTGCGCCGCCGTCCGATCGAGGCGGACTCCACGCGCTCGAAGGCCCTCACGACACGCGGGATGTCGGTGTCCGCAATCCCGATTCCCGTGTCGTGAATCCAGATCGAGACGCCGTCCGCCTCCGCTCGCGTCTCAACGGTAACGAAGCCGCTTTCCGAGTTGAACTTCACCGCGTTGGAAAGGAGGCTGACCAGCACCTGCTTGATCGCGCGCTTGTCGGCCATGACGGCAGGCAGCGACCGCGTAACGACCCTAAGTTCAAGCCCCGCCTCCTGCGCCTTCGCCTCGATCGCCTTCAGGGCGTCGTTGACGATTGCGGTTGAATCCACCGGCGCCAGATCGAGCTCAACCTTGCCCGCCTCGATGCGTGCCATGTTGAGCACGTCATTGATAAGATCCAGAAGCACCTGGCCGCTGCGGTGAATATCGACCGCGTATTCGACATAGCGGGGCGGAAGCGCGCCAAGCATTTCGTTCCGCATCACGTCCGAGAAACCGATGATCGCGTTGAGCGGCGTGCGAAGTTCGTGGCTCATGTTCGCCAGGAATTCCGACTTCGACCGGTTTGCGTCTTCGGCGCGACCCTTCTCGGATTCGAGCTTCACCGCCAGTTCGCTCAACTCGCGCGTCTGCTCCTCAAGCAAGCTTCGCGAGGTCTGCAGCTCGTCCTCGTGCGCCTTAAGCGCCGTAATATCCGTCGCAACCGAGATCTTCGCGTCATCAAGCGCCCGCCGCTCGCTGACCAAGAGCCAGCGCTCGCCCGCGCGCTGCAGTTCGATCGTCGCGCTCGTTCCGGATGAATCGAACATCTCAAGCGGTTGCTCAACGGTGTCCGCGCTGATCCCCGGCGTCGCTGCACCGGCAAAGAGCTCGGCGCGTTTCTGCCCGATCGCCGACTTGCCCAGCCCGTAGAACTCCGAGAACCGCCTGTTGCACATCATCAGGCGGTCGTCGCGATCCCAAAGCGCAAACGCCTCTGCCGCGTTTTCAAACGCCGCCTGAAGCACGCGCTCGGCCGCATCGACGCGTTCATCCGCCGTCTTTTGATCCGAGATGTCGAGCACGATGCCCGACAGCCGGCCGCCGTCGCTGCGCAGCGTACGATAATGTTGTCCCTTCGCGCGCACCCAAACCCAGTGCCCATCGGCGTGCTGCGCCCGGAAGGCCTGATCGTAACTCTCCGCGCCCGCGCGCACCGACGCCTCGATGCCGGTCAGCACATACTGGTCGTCCGGATGGATCAACGCCTGTGCCTCGTCGAACGACAGGATGCGCGGCTGCTTCCCGCGCCCAAGCAGCGCGTTCATTGCGCCCGACCAGTAGATCCGCTTGTTCGCGAGATCCCAGTCCCAGATGCCGCATTTCGCGCCGCTGACCGCAAGCTCGAAGCGCTCTTCGGTCCGCCGCAACACGCCGTCGACGCGCGACGTCCGCTCGATCTGATTGAGCAGCGCCCACGCCAACGCCGCGCCCAACAGGCTCGGCCCAAAGATCATGATCGAATAGAGCGGCAGAGATTGATACCAGGCCGACAAGCCGTCCGCAGCGCGCGTCACCGAAATCAATCGCAGGTCATAACCGGGAATAAGCCGGGCGCTGGCCAGATAATTCGCGCTGCCGCTCGCCACGTAACGCAGCGTCGGCGATGTCGTCACACTCGCCGGCAGGGCCTGCGTCGTGCTCGCGTACAGGGCATTGTCCAATGCCGTTCCGGCGATCCTGCGCGATTGACCATCGGCAAGGGCAAGACTGAAGCCGCCGCCCCCCTGAACGCTCTCCATCATCGCCGCCAGAAACGCCGGGTCGATCAGCGCCAGAAAGATCTGATCGCCGGCTTCCGGATTTCGCATCGCGAGCGCGATCGGCGTCTTGCCCATCGCCTCGTCGACGAACGCGCCGGAAACGGACTTTGCGCTCTCCGCCGCCAGCAGCCGCTGGATCAGAGTTGTGTCGCTGACCCGGCGCGGCTCCATCGGCGTGCCGTTTCGGTCCCAGATCACGTTGCCCAGCTGATCGGTTGCGATCACGTTGATGAGCGCGGGGTCGGCCGCCGCGCCGGCGCCCGGCGCGACCTTCGCCGTCGCGAGCAGGGTGGCTTGCGTGCGGTCCAGCGCGCTCTGAATCAATGCGCTCGAAACCGAAATGAACGACCGCGACTCCCGCTCGATCTGCTCAAGCGCCAGCGCGTGATCCTTGCGCAGCTGCAGGCCCGCTGCCGCCGCGACCGATAAGATCGTCGCAAGTGTCCCAAGGATGACCCAAAGCGAGGTGCCCCGCTTGGACGCCAAGCGCAGCCGCGCATCCCCTGCGCGTGACTGCGTTGCCCCGACCATTGTTGTTGTTGTGGCTAAAGCCATCGTTGATTGCACAAACTCGAATCACGACCCCGAAGGCGATTATGTCGGGGGGGAGGGGCTTGTCATCCCCTCTGGGTGCAATCTGCAACACTCGGCAACCGAATGTGGCGAAGAAGACTCTCAACCGAGAGTCTTCTCCGTGATCTCCAAAACGTTGCGCGACAAACCTTGGGTCTTGTTGATGCGCGTCAGCTGATCGCGAATGAGCTGCTGACGCCGTCCGTCGAAGCGCCGCCACGTCTCGAACGCGCCGCACAAACGCGCCGCCACCTGCGGATTAAACGTGTCCAGCTTGATGACGTTATCGGCCAAGAATCGATAACCCGACCCGTCCGCCGCATGGAAGCGCAGCTGATTGCTCATGACAAAAGCGCCGATCAAGGCCCGAACGCGATTCGGATTTTCGATGTTGAACGCCGCATGCTTCGTCAAGCTCTGAACCTTGGCAAGCGTGTCCGGCCGGCATGACGTCGCCTGCAGACTCATCCATTTATCGATGACCAGCGGATTGCCTTTCCACTGCTCATAGAACTGACTGATCGCCCCTTCGCGCTCCTGGCCGTCCATATCGACCAAGGGTCCCATACCACCGACCTTGTCGGTCATGTTATCCGCCGCGCGGAAATGCTCGAACGCCAGCGCCCGCGTCTCCGCCGTATCCTCCGCGGTCAAATAGCGCAGGCACATGTTGCGCAACGACCGCCGTCCCGCCGACGCCGCATCCGGCGAATAGGGCTCATTGCTTTTCAGCGACTGATACGTCTCGCGCAGGGCGCCCTTGTGCGTGGACGCCAGCGCTTTGCGCAGAGTCTCGCGCGCCGCATGGATCGCATCCGGATCCGCCTCGTCGATGACTTGCGCGAGCTCCATCTCCGTCGGCAACTGCGTCGCCATCGCCGTGAACGACGGATCCTTGCGTGCGTCGCGCAACAACTCGCCGAACGACTCGATGAACAACTGATCCGGCTTCGGCGCGCGGCCAGCCCGCGCTTCATTCGTCATGCGCACGAGCAGATCGGTCGCAAACTTCTGCCCCGACTCCCAGCGATTGAACGAATCCGAATCCTTCGCCATCAAGAACGCGCGGTCCTCCGACGTCAGGTCCGACGTAAACTTCACCGGCGCCGAGAACCCGCGCCCGACCGAAGGCACGACGGCCTCGTTCACGCCCTTCAGTTTGAACGTCTGCTTCGCCTCGCGCAGATTCAAGATCTGCGTCGCCGCTGGCTTGCCGCCGTCGAGCGAAACCGAAACGTCCTTGCCGCTGTCGCGCCCGACGAGCCCGACCGCCACCGGAATATGCATCGGCTTCTTGTCGCTCTGCCCCGGCGTCGCCGCGAGCTTCTGCTCCAACGTCAGCTCATACGTCTTCGAGGCGGCATCATACTTGCCGTGCGCCGTCACCTGCGGCGTCCCCGCCTGGCTATACCAAAGCTTGAACTGCGTAAGATCGACGCCGCTCACATCCTCCATCGCCTTGATGAAGTCGTCGCACGTCGCCGCCGTCCCGTCGTGGCGCGCGAAGTACAGGTCCGATCCTTTGCGGAAATTCTCCGGCCCCAGGATCGTGCGCACCATCCGGCACAACTCCGCGCCCTTTTCATAAACGGTCGCCGTATAGAAATTGTCGATCGTCAGATACGCGTCCGGCCGCACCGGATGGGCGAGGGGACCCGCATCCTCCTGGAACTGCCGCATACGCAATGCGCGCACATCGCCAATACGCTCGACGGCCGCCGACCGCATGTCGGCGGAGAACGCCTGATCGCGGAACACGGTGAAGCCTTCCTTCAGCGACAACTGAAACCAATCGCGGCAGGTAATGCGGTTGCCCGACCAATTGTGGAAATACTCGTGCCCCACGACCGCTTCGATCAGGTCGTAGTCGGTATCGGTCGCCGTATCCGGCCGCGCCAGGATCAGCTTGTCGTTGAAGATATTGAGACCCTTGTTCTCCATCGCGCCGAAGTTGAACGCGCTTACCGCCACGATGTTGAAGATATCGAGGTCGTACTCGCGCCCGAACGTATCTTCGTCCCACTTCATGCAACGCTGCAAAGCGCCCATCGCGAACGCGACTTTGTCTTCATTCCCATGCGTCACATAGATGCCAAGCTTCACCCGCCGCCCCGACGACGTAACGAAGTGATCCTCGACATGCGCGAGATCCCCCGCGACCAGCGCGAACAGATAGGACGGCTTCGGAAAGGGATCATACCACTCCGCGAAATGACGCCCGCCCGGCAGCGTCCCGCGCGCGACGTCGTTGCCGTTCGACAGCAACACCGGATAGAGCGCCTTGTCCGCCACCATCCGGACCGAATAGACCGACATATTGTCCGGCCGGTCGAGCGAGTAGGTAATGCGCCGGAACCCCTCCGCCTCGCACTGTGTGCAGAACATGCCGTCGGAGATATAAAGCCCCGACAACGACGTGTTCGCCTGCGGATTGATCTCGACGGTGGTGTCCAGCCGGAACCGCGTCGCCGGCGGCGTCTTGATGACGAGCTTGTCCTCGCTG
>JAEUMM010000183.1 GCA_016792645.1 Alphaproteobacteria bacterium
CGGCCCCAGCGCGCCGTGCACCAACTCGCTGCGCACTTCGTACTGCTTGTCGTTGAACGTCGATGCCGCGCCTTCGCCCGGGATCACCTCGTCATGCGTATAGTCCGACACACCCGCGTTCACCCGAAACGCAGTGAAGCCGGGCAGCGGCTCACGCCACTCCGCCGCGAACAATCCCTTGTCCTGCGCCATGTCGATGTAGGCGTCTTCGCCCGGTATCCCGTACTGGCTCTCGAACCGCACATAGGCCGCGCCGATATAGCCGGATGAGCCGACGAACGACCCGCCCGCGGCGTAGCCCAGCCCCTCGGCCTGACTGTTCGACTGTGTCCCCGACGCGATCGGAATGTCGTAGGCATCCGCGTTCTGCCGCAACCCGTCGACGTGCCAAGCGAAGTTGCCGAAGTGCCCATCCGCCAATCCCGCGATCTCCGACGATCCGTCAACGGACCCGACAGCGAAGTGCAAATCACCGGCGAAGGGCTCACCTAAGGCAGTCGGAATACGATTGTTGATCGCGTTGACCACCCCGCCGATCGCCTGACTGCCATAACGCAACGTGGCGGGCCCACGCACGATTTCGACACGCTGCAAGGCCAGGGGATCGATGGGAACGCCGTGATCGGGACTGATGTCCGACACGTCGAAACTACCGAGCCCGTTCTCCAGCACCCGCACGCGCGACGCATCGAAACCGCGGATCACCGGCCGCCCCGCGCCGGCGGCGAAACTCGTCGAACTCACCCCTGGAATTTGGGTCAGCGAGTCGGCGACATTGAGCCCGCCTTCACGGGTCAGCTGATCGCGATCCGCCGTTCCGACCAGCGTCGAAAACTGATCGCGCGACTTCGCAATCGGCGACGCGGTAACGACGACTTTCTCAATCCGCTCATCTGGCGCCGGTTCGTCTTGAGCGCCGGCGGCGCCGGCATGGAGAGCAATCGCAGCCGCGCCAAGCGCAAGCCGCACCTTCAAACTGGAAAACATAGGAAAACCTCTGACACTGGAGAGACGAGTGCCGAACGCCCGCGCACGCGCTTTGCGCGCGACGCCACGTCGTTCAGCCGTTCAGGCTTGTGTCAGACGAATGGAGGCGCGCGGCTTCGCCACGCCGCGGTGAATCGCTCGGGAACGACCCGCCGCTCATCGACCGCAACGCGCGAAGGCGCAGGCTTGGCGATGAAAAGCACACTGGCGACGGCAGGCGCCGCCGCACCACAAACGCCCGCCGCGTGCCACAGCGGACACTTGGATTCGTCGTGCGTAGGCTTGCTGGGCTTGGAACCGCCCGCCGCATGATCGGCCGGCGCATCTTGTGCCGCCATCGTCGCCGCCACGCCGTCCAGCGCATGCCCAAAGTGAAAGTGGCTGCGCGTAACGGCGATCTGCATAACAAAGGCGAGCAGTACCAGGGACACAACGGCCCGTGCGCGACCACCGCCGCGCAACAAGTCCCTCAACCCCTGAAGCCCCATCTGCATCCAATTAGGCTACACGGGCATTCTCCCACACTGCAACCGCTATGCGGCGGAATTGTGCCCACGATCCCGTGAGAGCCGCGCAATACTTTGGCTTTTCGCCTCTCCCGGCACGGCGTTAACAACCCCATATAGTACGCGTGAACGGGGCGATTCCCGTCACACAACCGCCATGCGGAGGAGACGCGCATGTCCGAAGCCAAACTCGCCCTGCCCTCAAAAGAAAACCCGGTGACCACAACGTCCGGCTGGCTGATGCTGGTCCTGCTGCTCGCCATGCTCGTCGTCGGCGTCGTACTCGTCCGCATGCCGATCATCGGCGTACCGATCATCCTCCTATCCGTATTCCTGATGATCG
>JAEUMM010000187.1 GCA_016792645.1 Alphaproteobacteria bacterium
GCCCGGATCCGGTCCGATGAAAATCAGAGTCGGATCGCACGCGTCAGGGAAACCGAACGTGGTCGCGAAGACGCGGTCGAAGTAGGCAAAGGACGTCGTGTATGAGGCGTCCGAGCGCGAGTGCTGCAGGTACAAATCGTACGCCCAGTTTCCGATCAGCGGCACCTTATCGCCGAAATCGCCGCGCATGCCCCAAACCGTACGGAAGAAGTCGACTTCCTGCGATTGAGTTCTCTCGTAAGGAATGATCGGACGCGCGTCTTCGGGAATTGGATTGGTAACGTGATACCCCGGAACCACCGGGAACAACTGAATCCAGCGCGACTGATCGGATTTGCGCCGCGTAAACGCGTTCTCGGTGTAAAGCTCGATCCCGGACCCAACGTCGTACGAAGCCTCTACATAGAGCGAACCGCGCTCGGCCGGTGAGATGACGTCGGTCGAGTTGAAGCGCGGATCATCCTGAATCAGTTCGGCTTGCGACACGCGCCAAGCCGCCTCGGTTTGCGCCTTCTGCGCCGGCGTCATGACCGCAAACTGTTCGGTCGCCGTACACAGATGAAAATCGGCGCCGCAAAATGTAGGCGCACCGAAAACACGCGCCGTTCGGGTATAGGACACGCCGACCCGGTGATAACCGGCAAGGTCAAGGCCCAGCGGCCCGCCACCGGCAACCGCTGTGGGATCGGGGATGAACGTACCACCGCTGAGACGCTGCCACGCATTTGCAAAGTAGTTCTGGCACTGCGACTGACCCGTGCGCGGGTCGATGACGTCGAGCAGCCGGCCCGTTCCGACTTCGTAAACGTTGTCTTGTGCGCACGATAGATAATCGCGGTCGCCCACGACGAGCTCATCGCGCTTGAAATACTCCGCGGCGACCGTGATCGAGCCGCGATCGAACACCGTGCCCCAAATACCGTTGAGGCGGTACGTGTTGCCGCCGCCTTCCATCGTGATGCTGGTATCGCCGCCGATCTCCAAGCCCTCGAAATTCTTCCGCGTGATCACGTTGACCGCGCCGGCCACCGCGTCCGAGCCATAGATCGACGAGCTGCCGTCTTTCAGAATTTCAAACCGCTCGATCATCGATTGCGGCAACGTGTTCAAGTCCGGCGAACCCAGCTGTCCGGTCGAGCCTGCAGGCGCCAATCGACGCCCGTTGACCAGAACAAGCGTGCGGTTCGCGCCCAGACCACGCAGCGAAATGGAGTTTGCGCCGTTCCCACCTGGAACGACGAACGCGCCAAAGGTGTTGTTGATCTGCTGCGAGCCCGCGGCCGTCGATGATCCCTGCAGGATGTCGGCCGTGTCGGTCAGGCCTTCAAGCGTGGAGTCCTCGCGCGTGATGATCTGTATCGGCGCAGACGACGTGAACTCGTTTTTCTTCAAGCGCGAACCGGTGACGACGACGCGCTCGACCTCTTTCTCGCCCTCCGGCGCCGCGGCCGAGGGCGGCTGATCCGCCGGCGGCGGCGTCGTATCCTGCGCGAATGCGCTCGGAATGCTCGACAATATCAATACGCTAACGGTCGCGATCATCGCGCGACGTAGATTCGTCATTTGAAAGCCCCCACACCACGCCGCGCAAACGGCCCCATCGCCGAATCGCAATTGATGCGGTCGATGCCGCGCGAGTTCAGCGCGGAAAGTGTTGGCTCAATCGACGATGGATATCATCCGTTATCGCACGCAGCGTTTGGTTTTGCGGCACGCGAGTCGCGATGCAATCACAGGCCAGATTGCTTTCCAGATTCAGCCCACTCATTTCATGCAACAATGAGAGTCGTATTGTTGCAGAATTAGAAAGGGCCAGCACGCTATCGCGGCCAATCTCCGCGCACCGCACGCAGCCGAACCTCTCGCCCGCCGCAATGCCGATTCCGCACGTCTTTCGAACACGCGCGCGGTGCAAACGACCTGTCGAGACAAACCCAAACCTCGGCCAGATCGTTGCGCCGGCAAGTCGCCGACACGCCATCACGCGCGAAGTTCGTGTTGGCGCTCAGAAAGGCATCGCGCACATCGTCGGGCGTCGTCGTCACAACACGCTTCGGCGCCTGATAAGGCGGTGGAATGACAACCGAGCGAAACGCTTTCGCAGCCGCCGCGAAGTAATCGGCCTGGCTCAAACCCGCGCACGTCCCATGCTTGCGCCACTCGTGCTGGATCAACTGCGCCGACGGCGAAATCTCCAGCATGTCATGCATCAGATCGTCGCCGACCGTTCGCGGCTCATCGGTCGGGCAATCTTCCGGATAGCCACGCTCATGCTGAGGCCACAACCCATGCAGCACGAAGCCATAGGGCCGCCCCGACCGGCACTGCAGATCGTCGTCCCGTCCACGTCCCTGCTCGCTCGAACAATGCGTGGGCGACCACGACAACACGAGCACGTAATAGTCGAACGCCGCATCGGCGCGAACGGCAGGCGCCGTCGCCTCGACAGCCGGTGCCGGTGGCGCAGGTGCTGCGTCACCAATGCGCGCCGTCTCCGGCGGGGCCGTATCGGTGGACGTCTCGCCGCGATTCCAAAGCGCCGCGATTGCGACCAGAATCAGAACGCCGATGACCGTCTGCTGAAGCCGCTGACCGTTCACGCTCGTCCTCCGCTCAAAGCGAATACCCGCCATCGATCACAAGGGCGGCGCCCGTCACTAAATCGCTATCGTCCGACAACAAATGCGCAATCTGAGCGGCAATCTCATCCGCCCTCGCGTAGCGGCCCAACGGCGTCGCCATCTTCGCCATGACCGCAAACGCCGCCGCCTCCGACCCATGCTGCGCGATCAAATCCTGAAAGAAAGGCATCTCGCGCCAAATCGGCGTCTCAACGCCGCCCGGCAAGATCGCATTGACGCGAATGCGATCCGGAGCCCCTTCCTTCGCCGCCACTTTGGCCAACTGCACCGCCGCAGCCTTCGAAGCCCCATAAGCGCCGACGCCAGGCTCAGCCTTCACCCCGGACACCGACGACACAACAACGATCGCTCCACCACGACCGCCGGCCTTAATCAGCGGCATCGCAGTCTTCAGCGTCAAAAACACGCCATCGAGATTGACCGACAAGACCCGACGCCACCGCTCGAACGGAAACTCCGCGATCGTCCCCGCATCCGAAACGCCGGCGTTGGCGACCGCATAATCAAGTCTCCCAAACCGCGTCTGCACCTCGCGCGCGGTTTCGACCCAAGCGTTTTCATCTGCAACGTCATGCACGCACAGTTGTACGCGCGCCGCCGGAAGAGACAACGCCGACCCCACGCGGGCTAACTTCTCGTGATCGCGGTCGACGAGAACAACCCCGCCAACACCATCGGCGATTAGCCGCCGAACGGTCGCGTCACCAATGCCTGAGGCGGCACCGCTGACGAGCGCGACGCTGGCGCGGTCGAAAGTCACGGTCTCACCAGAGAGCAATGCTGACACACGGCTTTCCTCACATCCTGAACACGCCAAACTGCGTCCGCGGGATCGGCGCGTTCAATGTCGC